>DASWMK010000058.1 GCA_036399815.1 Acidimicrobiales bacterium | reverse complement strand
TCGCCCTCATCGCCTCGGGCTGACCCCAGCCGCCGTCCGCGACGGCGACGGGACCGCCCGGGGTCAGCGGGACTCGGCGACCTCGATGCGGACCATGGCCCGGCGGAGGGCGGCCTCGGCCTCGGCGTCGTCGCCCTCGCGGAGGCGGGCCTCGGCCCGCTCCCTCGCCCGCCTGGCCCGCTCGAGGTCGACGTGCTCGGGCAGCTCGGCCACGTCGGACAGCAGCGTGCAGCGGTTGGCGCTGACCTCGACGAAGCCGCCGTGCACGGCGACCCGCTGCACGGTGCCGTCGGCGAGGTGCACGCGGGCGACGTGCTCGGCGAGCGCGCCGATGAACGGGGCGTGGCCGGCGAGGAAGGCGACCTCGCCGTCGAGGGTGCGGGTGACGACCATGTCGGCGTCGCCCGAGAACAGGATGCGCTCGGGCGACACCAGCTGGACCTCGAGGGGCACGGCGCCGACCGCCTACTGCTCGGCCAGCTGCTTGGCCTTGGCCCTGGCCGACTCGGCGTTGCCGACGTTCAGGAAGGCCTGCTCGGGCAGGTCGTCGAGCTCGCCGTCCACCAGCATCTCGAAGCTCTCGACCGTCTCCTCGATCGGGACGGTGACCCCCTTCAGGCCGGTGAACACCTCGCCGACGTTGAACGGCTGGGACAGGAACCGCTGCACCTTGCGGGCCCGGTTGACCGTGACCCGGTCCTCCTCGGAGAGCTCGTCGAGGCCCAGGATGGCGATGATGTCCTGGAGCTCCTTGTACCGCTGGAGCACCTCCTGGGTCCGCCGGGCGACGTTGTAGTGGCGCTCGCCGACGACCTCGGGGGCGAGGATGGTCGAGGTGGAGGCGAGCGGGTCGACCGCCGGGTAGATGCCGAGGGCGGCGATCTGGCGGGACAGCTCGGTGGTGGCGTCGAGGTGGGTGAACGTCGTGAACGGCGCCGGGTCGGTGTAGTCGTCGGCCGGGACGTACACGGCCTGGACCGAGGTGATCGACCGGCCCCTGGTCGAGGTGATGCGCTCCTGGAGCTCGCCCATCTCGTCGGCGAGGGTCGGCTGGTAGCCGACGGCCGAGGGCATCCGGCCGAGCAGGGTCGACACCTCGGAGCCGGCCTGCACGAACCGGAAGATGTTGTCGACGAACAGCAGCACGTCCTGCTGGCGGACGTCGCGGAAGTACTCCGCGATCGTCAGCGCCGACAGGGCCACCCGCAGGCGCACGCCGGGCGGCTCGTCCATCTGGCCGTAGACGAGGGCGGCCTTGTCCATGACGCCGGACTCCCGCATCTCGAGCCAGAGGTCGGTGCCCTCCCTCGTGCGCTCGCCCACCCCGGCGAACACCGAGACGCCGCCGTGCAGGGTGGCGACCCGGTTGATCATCTCGAGGATGACGACGGTCTTGCCGACGCCGGCCCCGCCGAACAGGCCGATCTTGCCGCCCTGCACGTACGGGGTGAGCAGGTCGATGACCTTGATGCCGGTCTCGAACATCTGCGCCGACGGCTCCAGCTGGTCGAAGGCGGGGGCCTCGCGGTGGATCTCCCACCACTCGTCGATGCCCTCGACCGGCTCGCCGTGGGTGTCGAGGGGCTCGCCGATGACGTTGAACACGTGGCCGAGGACGGCGTCGCCCACCGGCATCGAGATGCCCCTGCCCGTGTTGTGCACGGGCGCGCCGCGGCGGAGGCCGTCGGTCGGCTTCAGGCAGATGGCCCTGACCCGGCCCTCGCCGATCTGCTGGGCGACCTCGGCGGTGACCACGACGGGCGTGCCGTCGATCTCCAGGGTCATCGTCAGGGCGGTGTTGATCTCGGGCAGGTGGCCGCGCGGGAACTCGACGTCGACGACGGGGCCGGCGATGGCCACGACCCGGCCGTCCTTGCGCTCGGTGGGCTCGGTGGTCGTCGGCTGGTTCTCGGTGACGGTCATGCGGGCGCTCCTCGGGTCGGCTGGCTGGCCGGCGGCGACGTGGTGAACGTGTCCGGGAAGAAGTCGATGCTGCCGGTGCGGTCGAGGTGGAGGTCGATCTCCCCGTCCCCGCCCGCGCTCTGGCGCAGCGCCTCGGCCCCGCCCACGATCTCCATGATCTCGGTGGTGATGGCGTCCTGGCGGGCCCGGTTCATCACCCGGGTCAGGTTGGTGATCAGGTCGTCGGCGTTGTCGGTGGCCGACTTCATGGCCCGCTGGCGGGCCGCGTGCTCCGACGCGGACGCCTCGAGCAGGGCGGCGAACAGGCGGGCCTCCGCGTAGCGGGGCAGCAGGCGCTCGAGGATGGTCGACGGGTCGGGCTCGAACTCGTAGGCGGCCGACGGCCCCTCGGCGCCCGCCTCGGCCGCTTCCCGCACGGCCGACGCGTCGAGGGGCAGGAGCCGGCGCACGACGACGCGCTGGCTGCCGGCCGACAGGAACTGGGTGTAGACGACCTCGACGACGTCGACGTCGCCGGCGTCGAACCGGCCGGTGACGGCCTCGGCGATCCGGCGGGCCTGCTCGTAGCGGGGCTGGTCGGTGACGCCGAGGAACACGTCCTCGGCCGGGAAGCCGCGGAACCGGAAGTAGGACTGCGCCTTCTTGCCCACGACGAACAGCGGCGTCTCCCGGCCCTGGGCCTGCTCCCTGCGCATCGACCGCTCGGCCGCCCTGATGACGTTGGAGTTGTAGGCGCCGGCCAGGCCGCGGTCGGCGGTGACGACCACGTAGCCGATGCGGCGGACCTCGTCGGGCTGGCGCAGGAGCGGGTGGTCGAGGCCGGCGCCCCCGGCCGCCAGGTTCCTGATGACCTCGGTGATCTGCTCGCTGTAGGGCCGGGCGGCGGCGACGCGCTGCTGCGCCTTGACGATCCGCGACGCCGCGATCAGCTCCATGGCGCGCGTGATCTTCTTGGTGCTCTCGATGCTCTTGATGCGGCGCCGCAGGATGCGTTCCTGGCCTCCGGCCACGGCGGCTAGTCCCCCTCGGTCCCCGTGGCGGCGACGGTCGTGGCCGTGGCCTGGAACTGCCGGGCGAAGCCGGCGACGGCGTCCCGCAGGGCGTCGCCCTCGGGGAGGGCGCCGGTCGTCCGGATGGTGTCGAGCACGTCGGCGTGGCGGGTCCTGCACCACTCGAGCAGCTCGGCCTCGAACCGGCGGACGTCGCTCACCGGCACCTCGTCGAGGAACCCGTTGGTGCCGGCGAAGATCGACACCACCTGCTCCTCCACGGGCATGGGGGCGTGCAGGTCCTGCTTCAGCAGCTCGGTCAGGCGGTAGCCCCGCTCCAGCTGGGCGGCCGACACCTTGTCGAGCTCGGAGCCGAACGTGGCGAACGCCTCGAGCTCGCGGAACTGGGCGAGGTCGAGCTTCAGCGTGCCGGCCACCGACTTCATCGCCTTGATCTGGGCCGCGCCGCCCACCCTGGACACCGAGATCCCGACGTCGATGGCCGGCCGCACGCCCGCCTTGAACAGGTCGTCGATGAGGAACACCTGGCCGTCGGTGATCGAGATGACGTTGGTCGGGATGTAGGCGGTGACGTCGCCGGCCTTGGTCTCGATCAGCGGCAAGGCCGTGAGGGACCCGCCGCCGTTGTCGTCGGACAGCTTGGCGGCCCGCTCGAGCAGCCGGCTGTGCAGGTAGAACACGTCGCCCGGGTAGGCCTCGCGGCCCGGCGGCCGGCGCAGCAGCAGCGACAGCTGGCGGTACGCCTCGGCCTGCTTCGACAGGTCGTCGTAGACGATCAGCGCGTGCTCGCCGTTCTCCATCCAGTGCTGGCCCATGGCGCAGCCCGCGTAGGGGGCGAGGTACTTGAACGGCGCCGGGTCCGACGCGGGGGCCGACACGACGACCGTGTAGTCCATGGCGCCGCGCTCGCGGAGGGTGGCGACCGTCTGGGCCACCGTCGAGCCCTTCTGGCCGACGGCGACGTAGATGCACTTCACCCCCAACCCCTTCTGGTTGAGGATCGTGTCGATGCAGACGGCGGTCTTGCCGGTCTTGCGGTCGCCGATGATCAGCTCCCGCTGGCCCCGCCCGATCGGCGTCATGGCGTCGATGGCCTTGATGCCGGTCTGGAGGGGCTCGTGGACGGGCTTGCGGCCGGTGATGCCGGGCGCCTGGACCTCCATCCGCCGCGACACGGCGTCGCGGATCGGGCCCTTGGCGTCGATGGGCTCGCCCAGGGCGTTGACGACCCGGCCGAGCAGCGCGTCGCCGACCGGCACGGAGAGGATGCGCCCGGTGGCGGTGACGGCCTGGCCCTCCTCGACGTCGCCGGCCCGCTCGGCCACGGCCAGGACGACGGCGCCGATCGACTCCTCGTCGAGGTTCAGGGCGAGGCCGACGGCCCCGGTCTCGAACTCCAGCAGCTCGTTCACGGCCGCGTCGGGCAGGCCCGAGATGCGGGCGATGCCGTCGCCCACCTCGAGCACCCGGCCGACCTGGCGGGCCTCGAGGCCGGGCGAGAAGCCCTCCAGGTTGCGGCGGAGGGCGGCGGTGATGTCGGCGGGGTTGATCGTCAGCTCGGCCATGGGCGGCGAGTTCCTCTCAGAGTCGTTCGCGTAGCTGGTTCAGGCGATGGCGGACGGAGCCGTCGATGACGGTGTCGCCGACCTGGGCGACCAGGCCGCCGAGGATGGTCGGGTCGATGATCACCTTGACCTCGACCTGCTTCCCGGTGGCGTTGGACAGCGCGGCGGCGAGCCGGGTGCGCTGGTCCTCGCTCAGCTCCACCACCGACCGGACCTCGGCCACCTCGTGGTGGCGTGAGGTGGCCGCCCTCGCCACCAGCCGGTCGATGATGGCCGGCAGGTCGCGCCCCCGGCCGGCACCCACCACGAAGGATACGAGCGCCGTGGTCAGGGGCTGCGCCCGCGGGCCGAGGAGGTCCTCGACGATCTGCTGGCGCCGGGACGCGGGCAGCGACGCGTCGGTCAGCGCGTCGCGCAGCTCGTCGCTGCCCTCGAGCGTCCTGGCGAAGCGGAACAGCTCGTCCTCGATGTCCCCGAGGGTGCCCTCGACGGACGCGACCTCGAAGAGCGCGGACGCGTAGCCCTCGATCCGGTCAGCGACCATCGCCCGAGGCCCCGACCTGGCGGATGAAGCTCTCGACCAGCGCCGTGTTGGTCTCGCGGTCGAGGCTGCGCTGGACGACGACCTCGGCGGCGCCGATGGCGAGCTGGGACACCTCGGCCCGGAGGTCGGCGATGGCCTGGCTCTTGGCCGCCTCGACGTCGGCGGACGCCCGCCGTCGCATCTCGGAGATCTCGGCCTCGGCCCTGGCCTGGAGGTCGCGCCGCATGGCGTCGGCCGTCTGGCGGGCCTCCTCGATGATCCGGCCGGCCTCGCTCCTCGCGTCGTCGAGCTGGGCCCGGTACTGGTCGAGGACCGACTGGGCCTCGGCCTTCGCCCGCTCGGCGGCGTCGACGCTCGACCTGATGCGCTCGGTGCGGTCGGTCATCGCCTTGCGCAGCGGCGGGAAGGCGAAGCGCCACAGGAGGAACAGCAGGACGAGGAACGAGATGATCCCCCAGATCAGCTCGTCGGTGGCCGGGAGGATCGGGCTCGGGGCCTCCTGGCAGTCCTCGGGCTCGCCGCCGTCCTCGAGGATCTCGAGGCACTCCTCGGTGTCGTGGCTGAGGTCGGCGTCGGCCCCCGTGTCGAGCTCGCCGCCCTGGTCCCCCCCGGTCTCCTGCGCCGTCGCCACGTGCGCGGGGCCGAGCAGGACGAGGAGGACGGCGGCGAGGCCGGTGAGCAGCGCTCGCATGCGCACGCGGTCGCCTCCTAGCCCGAGACGATGAAGGAGAGGACGAAGCCGAACAGGGCGAGCGCCTCGGTGAAGGCGATGCCGAGGAACATGGTCGTGCGGACCATGCCGGCGGCCTCCGGCTGGCGGGCCATGGCGGTGATGGCGTTGCCGACGACGATGCCGATGCCGATGCCGGGGCCGATGGCGGCGCCCCCGTAGACGATGCCGCGACCGACGGCGGTGAGGCCGTCGACGAGCTCGCCCGCCTCCTGCTGGGCGAGGACGTTGAGCAGGGACAAGGTTCCTCCTAGTGCTCGGGGTGCATCGCGCCGCCGATGTACACGGCGGTCAGGATCGTGAAGATGAACGCCTGCAGGAACGCCACCAGCACCTCGAAGCCGGTGAGGGCGATGAGCAGGCCGAGGGAGAACGGCCAGATGACGGCGAGGCCGCTCGGCTCGAACACCGACGCGGTGATGACGGCGAAGCTGACGAGCAGCAGGTGGCCGGCGAGCATGTTGGCGAAGAGCCGGACCGACAGCGACAGCGGCCGGACGAACAGGGTCGAGACGAACTCGATCGGCGTGACGAGGATGTAGAGGAACTTCGGCACCCCGGGCGGGAAGCACATCGACCGGAAGTAGCCGAACAGGCCCTGGGACCGGATGCCGACGACGTTGAAGATGGCCCAGACGAGGATGGCGAGGAAGGCCGGGAGGGCGATCCTCGCGTTCACCGGCATCTGCGCCCCCGGGATGATCTCCCAGATGTTGCAGACGAAGATGAACGAGAACAGGGTGGCGAGGAAGGGCAGGTAGCGCATGCCCTCCGGGCCCATCGTCTGCATGATGATCCCGTCGGTCACGAAGTCGACGACCGACTCGGCCACGTTCTGCACCCCGCTCGGCACCAGCTGGCGGCGGCGCGCGGCGAGGAAGAAGAACAGGAACACGAGCAGGACCGACAGCCACATGAGCAGGACGACCTTGTTGACGGCGAACGCGCCGTCGAGGAACAGGGTCGGCCACTCGATGACGTGGCTGACGGGCGGGAACTCGAGGGCGAAGGTCACCCGTCAGGCTCCTTTCCGGGGCTTCAGGCCGGGGAAGGCCAGCGAGGCCGAGACGTACCGGGTCTCCCAGAACAGCAGGCCGAGGTGGGACACGAGCACCGTGATGCCGAGCGGGACGAACGCCACCCAGCTCTGGTCGCGGACGGCGAGCAGCGCGAGCAGCACGAGCCCCATGCGGAGGAGGAAGCCGCCGAGGGCCGTCATCATCACGGCGGCCGGCGACACCCTGGCCGCCCACCCGAGCATGGCCGCCGACGCCACCAGGTTCAGGGCGACGACGGCGAGGCCGTAGGCCGCCGACAGGGCGCCGTCCCTGCCCCACACGGCGGCGGCGAGGAGGATCACGACGGGCACGGCCGGCAGGCCGCGCCGCAGCATGTCGCCGACGAGCTGGCGCTCGACCGGCGGGGCGTCGGGCATGCCGCTCACGACGGCGGCTCCCGGTGCCGGCGCAGGATGCGGTCCTCGTGGACCTTCATCTGGGCGGCGTACCCGTAGTAGGTCTTGATCGCACCGCTCACGATGGCGAGCGCGAACAGGACGACCATGAGGACGGGGGCCGTGCCGAGCCAGCGGTCGAGGAGCCAGCCGATGGCGCCGCACACGATCGGGGTGGCGACCATCTCGAAGGCGCGGGCCAGGGTCTCACCGAAGCCGTTGTAGGCCTCCTGCCTGTCGCGCAGGTCCACTGGTGTGTCGGCTCCCTTGCCGCGCCGGGTGCTTGTGAACAGATTCTCAATCTAGGCCGGGAGCGGCGCGGGCCGCAAGTTCCTCCCGGCGCGGCCCCCGACGCCCGGACGGGCGGGAACCCTAGTCGCGCCGCCAGGACGCACCGCACGCCGGAGGCCCGGGCCGGCGGGCCCTCAGTCGGCGCCGGCCCTCGCCCCCCGCCGCAGGCCGGGGTGGAACAGGGTGTAGAGGGCGAGGCCGAGGGCGGCGACCCCGAACGGCACGGCGGCGTCGCCCTCGTTCGTGTAGGTCGGGTACAGCACGAAACCGGACAGGATGGCCGTCCAGGTCCACAGGATCAGCACGCTGCGCCGGTGCCCGTGGCCGAGGCGCATGAGCCGGTGGTGCAGGTGGTCCTTGTCCGCCGTGGCGACGCCGGTGCGGCGGGTGGCCCGGCGGACGATGGCGAACAGGGTGTCGAGGATCGGGACGCCGAGGATGAACAGCGGGATGAACAGCGGGGCGAAGAAGAAGAACGTCTGGCCGCTGAACGGGTCGTCGTAGCGGCCGCCCACGGCGATCGTCGACGACGCCATCAGCAGCCCGAGGAGGAGGGCGCCGGTGTCGCCCATGATGATCCTCGCCGGGTGGAAGTTGTGGGGCAGGAACCCGAGGCACATGCCGAGCACGACGACGGCGACGAGCGGGCCGACGTTGCCCGGCTCGAGCACGTCGCCCAGCCGCTCGCCGTAGAGGAAGAAGGCGCCGGCGGCGATGGCGGTGATGCCGGCGGCCAGCCCGTCGAGGCCGTCGATGAGGTTGATGGCGTTGGCCATGCCGACCACCCACAGCACGGTCACGAGCGCCGACAGGTCGGCCGACAGCGAGAACATCCCGTAGAACGGGATGCGGAAGAACAGGATGCTGACCCCGAACAGCGACAGCACGCTGCCGGCCAGCACCATCCCGGCGAGCTTGGCCGGCGCCGACACCTCGCGGAGGTCGTCGAGCACGCCGACGGCCACGATGACGGCCGCGCCGAGCACGATCCCGAGCGGCTCGGAGCTGCCCTCGAACGCCTCCTCGAAGTCCCCGCTGGCCCACGCCGCGCCCATCGCCGCCACCAGCGCGACGAACATCGCCACCCCGCCGAGGGTCGGCAGCGGGGCCGGGTGGACCCGGCGCTCGTCCGGCGCCACGACCGCGCCGAGCCGGACGGCGGCCCGGCGGACCAGGGGGGTGAGGACGATCGTCGTCAGCACCGCGACGAGGAAGGGGATGGCGTAGCGCCCCATGCCGCCGCCATGCTGCCACGGCCTCCCCGGCGCCCCGGGGCGCCGGCGCGGGGGTCAGCCGACGGCGTCGACGGGGGCGGGCAGGTCGGTCACCTCCGGCGCCGGGGCGACGGGCACCTCGGTCGCCGGCACCCGGTCGCGGCGGCAGGCGGCGAGCGCGTCCCGCACGACCGTGGCGACGGTGCGGAGCATGATCCGCACGTCGAGCCACGGCGACCAGTGCTCGATGTAGAAGTTGTCGAACCGGGCCCGCTCGGCGATCGACGTGTCGCCCCGCAGCCCGTGCACCTGGGCCAGGCCGGTGAGGCCGACGGGCAGGCGGTGGCGGCGGTCGTAGCCGGCGACGGTCGACCGGAAGCGGGACACGTAGAACGGCCGCTCCGGGCGGGGGCCGACGATCGACATGTCGCCCCGCAGGACGTTCCACAGCTGGGGCAGCTCGTCCAGGCTGAGCCGCCGCAGCCACTTCCCCACCGCCGTCTGGCGGGGGTCGTCCTCCACCGACCAGGTGATGTCGGCGTCGTCGTTCACCCGCAGGGTGCGGAACTTGAGCACGTCGATCTCCCGGCCGTTCTGGCCGGTGCGGCGCTGGCGGAACAGCACCGGGCCGGGGCTCGTCAGCCGGACGGCGAGCGCGGCGGCGCCCATGACCGGCGACGTCACCACGATGGCGGCGGAGGCGACGGCGACGTCGATCACCCGCTTGCACCGCCACGCCGCGGCCCGCAGCGCGGCCCGGCGCACCTGGTACACGGGGATGCCCCACAGGTGCTCGACGCCCGGCCCGCCGGGCACGAGCCCGAGCTCGAAGAACCGGGGCACGACGTGGAGGTCCACGTCGAGCGACGACACCTGGCGGAGGACCTCGACGAGCTCCTGCTCGCCGGTCGGCCCGAAGGCGACGATCAGGCGGCGCACCTGGTGGCGCTCGATCACGTCCTGGAGGTCGCCCAGGGCGCCGAGCAGGGGCAGGCCGGGCTCGTCGCGGACGTCGTCGACCACGCCGATCGGCCGGAGGCCGTACTCGGGGTGGGCGTCGAGCAGCCGCAGGATCTCGAGGCCCACGGCACCGGCGCCGACCACCACCGTGCGGTCGCCCACCCGGCCGAGGCGCCGGGCCCGCCGCACGACCGAGTAGGCGACCGACCGCCCCAGCACCAGGGCGGCGGCGGTGACGGCGGCCTGCAGGGGCAACCCCTGGGGCAGGCCGACGATCGGGGACAGGGCGCCGAGGACGACCACGGGCACGGCGAGGCACTGCAGGAGGCGGCCGACCTCGTCGAGCACGGAGAGGGCGAGCTGGCGGCGGTAGGCGCCGGCGACGACGAGGGCGACCAGGCCGAGCAGGGCGTAGGCCAGCCCGCCGACGGACGGGCCGACGGCGGCCACGCCGGCGACGAGCGCGCCGGCGTCGACGACGGCCCGCAGCGACCACACACCGTGGCGCACCTTCGGCGCGGGGCCGAAGTCGGGTGCCGGAGCGGGCGGGGGCGCTGGCGCCGGGTCATGGGTGATGTTCAGGATCGCCATGCCGTACCCGCACGAGCGGGTCGCCCACCTCCTTCCATGTCTCGCACTCCTCGTTCGGCGCCGGGGGCCGTCGCACCTGCCGTCACGGCACGGCCCTCCGGCGGGCGACCACCAGCACGGTGCCGACGGCCACCGCCACCGCCCCGATCACGACCAGGCCGACCACGTCGCCACCGCTGACGGCCAGGGGCTCGTCGCCCGGGGCCTCGGTCGGCGGCGGTGCCGGCGCCGCGCCGGCCGGCCCGTCGGCGGCGGCGGCCGGGCCGGCGAGCGCCGCGAGCACCACGCCAACGGCCATCAGGACCACGGCCACCGCCCCACGCACCGGCCGCCTCCTCGCCCCGGAGGCACCCTTGCTGCCCATCGCCCGCTGCTCCCCTCCACCCGGACCACCTCGTCCGCTGCTCGCAAGACTACGTCACGTGGTCAGACGTTGTCACGTAGAGTGACGTTCACGCGGCGCGGCCGATGCTCCCGTCGTGGCGTACCCGTTCGGCCGCCCGGCATGCCGGATCGCGGAACCGAAACGAAGATTTAGCGGTACGGCGCGAACTTCGAGCAGAGGGTCCCGACCTCGTCGCGGACGGCGGTCAGCTCGGCCTCGTCCTCGCGATGGCGCAGCGCCCGGCCGATCAGGGAGGCGATCAGCGCCATCTCCTGCTCGCCCATGCCCTGGGTGGTCACGGCGGGCGTGCCGATGCGGACGCCGCTCGTGACGAACGGCGACCGGGGGTCGTCCGGGATCGTGTTCTTGTTGAGCGTGATCCCCGCCCGGTCGAGGACGGCCTGGGCCTCCTTGCCGGTCAGGCCCTCGTCGAAGGGCCGCAGGTCGACCAGCATGAGGTGGTTGTCGGTGCCGCCCGACACGAGCCGGAAGCCCTCGCGGGCGAGGCCGGCGGCGAGCGCCCTGGCGTTGGCCACGATGGCGTGCGCGTAGTCCCGGAACGAGGGGTGCAGGGCCTCCCGGAAGGCGACCGCCTTCGCCGCGATCACGTGCTCGAGCGGCCCGCCCTGGAGGCCAGGGAACACGGCCTTGTCGATCGCCGCGGCGTGCTCGGCCCGAGACAGGATCGCCCCGCCGCGCGGGCCCCGCAGGGTCTTGTGGGTGGTGAGGGTGACGACGTCCGCGTAGGGCACGGGCGACGGGTGGGCGCCGCCGGCGATGAGGCCGGCGATGTGGGCGGCGTCGAACAGCAGCACCGCGCCGACCTCGTCGCAGATCTCGCGCAGCGGCTCGGGCTCGATCACCCGCGGGTAGGCGGTGGCCCCGGCGACCACCATGCGCGGCCGCTCGCGGCGGGCGAGGTCGCGGATCTCGTCGTAGTCGATGCGCTCGTCGCTCGGTGTGACCCCGTAGGCGAGGAAGCGGTACAGCTTCCCGCTCGCGTTCACCGGCGAGCCGTGGGTGAGGTGGCCGCCGTGGTCGAGGCTCATCCCGAGCACGGTGTCGCCCGGCTCGAGCAGGGCCAGGTAGGCGGCCAGGTTGGCGTTGGCGCCGGCGTGGGGCTGCACGTTGGCGTGCTCGGCCCCGAACAGCTCCTTCAGCCGCGTCCTGGCCAGCTCCTCGGACTCGTCGATGTACCGGTTGCCGCCGTAGTAGCGCTTGCCCGGGTACCCCTCGGCGTACTTGTTGCTGAGCACCGACCCGGTGGCGGCCAGCACCGCCGGGGAGGCGAAGTTCTCGGACGCGATGAGCTGGAGGGTGGTGTTCTGGCGATCCAGCTCGCGGTCGAGGATCGCCTGCAGCTCGTCGTCCGGCTCCGTCGGCCACGGCATGGCGGGCTCCCTGGGTCAGGCCTCGGTCTTCCCCCAGAGGAGGTCGACCAGGCGGCTCGTGAGGTCGTCGAGCTCGTCGGCGGTGCGGTGGTAGTCCTCGACGGGGCGGCCGATGGGGTCCTCCACGTCGTCGTCGGTGCCGGCGCCGAGCACGTCGGACGGGCGACGACCGAGGCCGGCCCGGCCCAGCCAGGCGGCGACCGACTCGTGCGGCAGCCGGTGCCCGATGCGCTCGCCCCGGCGCACCAGCTCCTTCAACGTGAACGTGCGGGGGAAGATGGCGGGCGCGAGGACGACCGCCTCCCGGACGTGGCGGCGCTCCATGGCGAGGACGAGGTCGGGGCGCTGGAGCAGGTCGGCGGTGATCTTCCTGCTGCGGTGGGCCGACAGGTCGAGCCCCCGCCGGCCGAGCACGGTGACGGCGTTGGCCGACGCCTCCGCGTCGTCGTACAGCAGGCCGGCCGACGACACCGTCGCGTCCACCCCTCGCGCCGCCACGTGGTGGCGGAGCAGGGCCTCGGCCATGGGCGACCGGCAGATGTTGCCCGTGCAGAGCACCAGGATCTCGATGGCGGCGAGCATACCGGCGGCCTGCTCCTAGCCTGGCCGCCGTGCCGCCCAGGGTGAGCGTCGTCCTCCCGGCCCGCGACGCGGCGTCGACCGTCGGCGCCGCCGTCTCCTCCGTGCTGTGGCAGACGTTCTCCGACCTGGAGCTGATCGTGGTGGACGACGGGTCGACGGACCGCACGGCGGCCGTCGTGTCGGCCTTCGGCGACGACCGCGTCCGCCTGCTCTCGACCGGCGGGGTGGGCGTGGCCGCGGCCAGGAACCGGGCCGTCGAGGCGGCCACCGGCGAGCTCGTCACGTTCTGCGACGCCGACGACCTGCTGTTCGAGCAGCACCTCGAGGCGCTGGTCGAGCGGTGGGAGGCGCACGGCGGGATCGTCACCGCGAACGCGTGGTGGCTGTTCCCCGGCGGGATCACGCCCGGCCACACCCGCCACAAGGGCCGCTTCCCCCGCCTCGGCGAGCAGCGGCGGGCCATCCTCGAGCAGAACTTCGTGTCGATGATGTCGCTCTGCGCCCGCTCGCTGTTCCACGACGTGGGGCCCTTCGACGAGCGGCTGGAGCGGGCGTCGGACTGGGACCTCTGGATGCGGGCCGTGCTGGCCGGCGTGCCCGTCGCCCACCAGCCCCGGCCGCTCGCCCTGTACCGGTGGGGGGCGACCGGGCTGTCGACGGCCACCGACCGCATGGACGCGGCCGTCCGGGCCGTGCTCGAGAAGGCGGCCGCCCGCACCGACCTGACCGCCGAGGAGCGGGCCTACGTGGAGGGCCGGCTGGCCGGGCCGGGGCCGCGCGAGCTCGGCCGCCGGGGCGACGCCGCCCTGCGGGACGGTCGCTACGGCGAGGCCGCGACCCTCCTGCGGCGGGCGGCCGCGCTGTCGCCGAGCGAGCGCCGGCTGGTGTGGAAGGCGAGGGCGCTGTCGGTCGCCCCGCCCGTCACCGGGCGCCTGCTCCGGGCCCGGGACCTCCGGCGGTCGGCGCTGCTCGGGGCGGACGAGCGGCACGTCCGGTAGCGCCCCGCAGCCAGGCCGCGTCCTCCCGCGACAGCACCCGCAGCAGCCCGCCGGCGACGAGGAACACGCCGGCGCCGGCGGCCACGCCGAGCACCACGCCGGGCAGACCGGGCGCGGC
>DASWMK010000057.1 GCA_036399815.1 Acidimicrobiales bacterium | reverse complement strand
GATGGGCCACCCAGGTCCCGTTGGGGTCGGGCACCCGCATGGTGAGGATGCGGCCGTCGCCGTCGACGTCCTCGGGCACGAGGCCGTCGACCGGGTCGACGAGCGGCCACCGCCGGGTGCTCGAGCGCAGGAACCGGGGCCGCTCGGCCGTGGCCAGCTCGGCGCCGTCGGGGTTGATCCGGGGCAGCACGTAGAACGTCCTCGTGTCGAGCGCCCTCGTCACCCGCTCGTCCTCGCCGTAGCGGGTGACGAGGTGGTGGACGAGGTGGAGGGCGGCCTCGGTGCCGGCCAGCTCGGTGGCGTGGATGCCGCCGTCCACCCAGAGCGCCGGCTTCTCGGCCGCCGGCCCGGTGGTCGTATTCGTCACCGTGGCGAGCCAGATCTCGCGGCCCTCGTGGGACCGGCCCGCGCTCGTCACCTCCACGAGGTCGGGCCGGGCCTCGGCCCAGCCCTGGAGCAGGGCGGTGAGGTCGTCGTAGCGGTGCCAGCGGTCGAAGGTGAGCTCGGCGGTCACGGGGGGAACCTACCGTTGGTGCCGATGACCACCCTCGTCCTCCTCCGCCACGGGCAGAGCACGTGGAACGCCGAGAACCTGTTCACCGGCTGGTACGACTGCGACCTGACCGAGCGGGGCGAGGCCGAGGCACGCCGGGGCGGCGAGCTGCTGGCCGAGGCGGGCGTGCTCCCCGACGTGGTCCACACGTCCGTCCTCGTCAGGGCGATCCGCACCGCCGACCTCTGCCTGCGGGCCTGCGGCCGCCTCTGGGTGCCGGTGCGGCGCCACTGGCGGCTGAACGAGCGCCACTACGGCGCCCTCCAGGGCCTCGACAAGAAGGCGACCACCGAGCGCTACGGCAAGGAGCAGGTGTTCGCCTGGCGGCGGAGCTACGACGTGCCGCCGCCGCCCGTCGACCCCGGCTCCGAGCACCACCCCGGCCACGACCCCCGCTACCGCGACCTGCCGCCCGACGTGCTGCCGGCGAGCGAGTGCCTGGCCGACGTGGTCGCCCGCATGCTCCCGTACTGGGCCGACGCCGTCGTCCCCGACCTGCGGGCCGGCCGGGTCGTGCTGCTGGCCGCCCACGGCAACAGCCTGCGGGCGCTGGTGAAGCACCTCGACCGCATCCCCGACGACGAGATCGCCGACCTCAACATCCCGACCGGCAACCCGCTCGTGTACCACCTGGACGAGGACCTGCGGCCGGTCGGGTCCGGCTACCTCGACCGGGAGGCGGCCGAGGCCGGCGCCGCCGAGGTGGCGCGCCAGGCCGGCTGACGCCGTCGGGCCGGTCAGCGCCGCCGGAGGAGCCGGGCGGGCCGGCGGCCGGACACGAGGGTGGCGGCGATCGCCGCCCTGGCGGCGTCGTCGAGCTTCTGGCCCCGCCGGTCGGTGAGCTCGAAGCGGGCGGTCGCCCCGCCGGCCGGGTCGACGGCGACCACCGCGCCGTGGACGTCGGCCCCGGCCGCGGTGAGCGCGGCGGCGACGTCGGCGAGCACGCCCAGCCGGTCGGGCGCGGTCACCTCGCAGGCCGTGTACCAGGGCGAGGCGTCGTCGTCGAAGCGGACCTCGGCCCCCGGCACGGGGACGGCCTCCGGTGGGTGGGCCAGCGCGGCCTCGACGGCGGCCACCACGGCGGCGGCGTCGGGCCGGTCCCCCCGCGGGACGGTGAAGCTGTCCACGGCCGAGCCGTCGGGCCACGTCCCGGCCGTCACCCGCGTGGCGTGGTGGCCGAGCGCCGCCAGCGCGCCGGCGGCGGTGGCGAGCAGGCCGGGGAAGTCCCGGGCGGCGACGTCGACCACCCAGCCCGTGCCGTGGTCGGCCACCGCCGCCCGCGCCTCGCCCGGCCGGGGCGGCGGCTCCAGCAGCCGGGCCTGGCGGGCCAGGGCGGCGGCGTCGGTGGCGAGCACGTGGGCCCTGGGCGCGGCCGCCAGCCGGGCCGCCACCCCGGCGTCGCCGTTCACCAGGCGGGCCACCTCGGCCCGGCGGCGGCCGACGAGGTTGCGCGCCGCCCGGCCGGTCAGCTCGGGGTGGGCCAGCGCCGCCTGCACGGCGTCGTGCGCGTCCCGGAGGCGGGCGGCCTCCAGCCGGTCGTCCCCCGCGACGGCGAGCGCGAGCAGGAACAGGGCCCGGGCCCGCTCGGGCGTGTCGAGGTGGGCGGCGAGCGGGAGGACGACGTCCTCGGTCGGGCCCCTGGCCGCCGCCGACCGCAGCAGGCCCGTGGCCGCGACGAGGAGGGCCAGCTCCTGCTCGGCGACGGCGCCCACGTCCAGGCGGTGGGCCAGGCGGCGGGCCAGCGCCACCGGCGGCTCGTCGCCGGCCGCCTCGACGAGCAGCGCGGCGAGCAGCAGCCACTCGGGGTGCGCCAGGCGGGCGTACTCGGCGGCCGCGTGACGGTCGTCGGCGACGCGGTCGTGCAGCGCCTCGACCACCCGCCACCGCAGGGCGCCGGCCGGGTCGAGGTCGAAGGGATCGGCCCGGCGGCGGCGGACGGCCTCGGCCAGCTCGGGCAGCGCCCGGTCGAGCACGCCGGTCGTCTCGAGGAACCGCCACGAGCGGGGCGTGCCCTCCCGCAGGACCCGGAGGAGGGCGGCCGTCGCCCGGCGGTCCCAGCGCAGCGGGGCGCCGGCGGCCTCGCCCAGCCAGTCGAGGAGCGCGGGGCCGGGGGCGGCGTCGCGCACGGCCACCGCGGCGTCGAGCGCGAGGTCGAGCGCCCGGTGGGCCGGGGGACGCCCGCCGGCCAGGTCCACGACCCCGCCCGCGGTCCGCAGCCAGCCGCCCGCCGGCTCCGGTCCGGCGGCGGCCGGGGCGGGCACCGTCGCCCGCAGGCGCCGGAGGCGGGCGCGGAGGAGGGGCGGCGTCGCCAGGGTCGTGGCCAGCACGACGAGGAGCAGCCCGGCGTACAGGTCCTGGTCGAGCACGCCGTCCCGCAGCCCGATCGCCGCGAAGATCAGCCCCACCTCGCCCCTCGGGACCATGGCCAGGCCGACGAGCAGCCGGTCCCCGGCCGAGCCCCGCATCGCCCACCCCGACGCCACCTTGCCGGCGACGGCGACGGCGACGAGCACGCCGGCGGTGGCCAGCACGGCCGGGCGGGCGAAGGCGGCGACCTCGGTCTCGATGCCGATCTGGAGGAAGAACACGGGCACGAGCAGGTGGCCGACCGGCGCCAGCTCCCGCCCGATGCGGTCGGCCTGGCGGCTGCGCCCGAGCGCCAGCCCGGCGACGAACGCGCCGACGATGGGCGCGAGCCGGGCGACCGACGCCAGCTCGGCCACGGCCAGGGTGAACGCGAGCGCGAGCGCCACCATCGTCCCCGCCGAGCGGGCCACCCGGTCGACCCGGTCGAACAGCGGCGGGGCCAGCCGCAGCCCGGCCGCCCCGGCGACGACGAGGAAGGCGAGGGCGGCGGCGACGAGGGCGGCCACCGAGCCGGCCGACACCGACCCCTCGGTCACGGCCCGGACGACGACGGTGAGGAGGACGAGGCCGATCACGTCGTCGGCCACGGCCGCGCCGAGCACGGTCCTCGCCTCGGGGGTCGCCAGCGCCCGCAGGTCGGCGAAGACCCGGGCGGTGATGCCGACGCTGGTCGCCGTCAGCGCCGCCCCGGTGAACAGGGCCGCCGAGCCCCCCTCCCCCATGGCGGCGACGGCGCCGTAGCCGAGGGCGAACGGCAGGGCCACGCCGACGCCGGCCACCGACAGCGAGCGGCCCCCGACCGCGCCCAGCTCGGCCGGGTCGGTCTGGAGGCCGACCTCGAGCAGGAGGAGGATCACGCCCAGCTCGGCCAGCACGGCGAGCACGTCGCTCGGCTCGACCAGCCCGAGGACCGACGGGCCGACGACGAGGCCGGCCAGGATCTCCCCGACCACGGCCGGCACGCCGAGCCGCTCCGCCCCCTCGGCCGCCAGCTTGGCGGCGAGGAGGACGGCGAGGATGTCGGCGAGGGCGGCCCCGGTGCTCACCGGCCCCGCCGCCGGGGCACCGCCGGGCCCGGGCGCCGGCCGGGGGGACGGCCTCGGCCGAGCGGGTCGGGCGGTGCCCCGGAGAGCGGCGTCGGCGCGGCGGCGGTCACGGCAGGGTGACGACCTCCCGGTCGTCGGGCCTGACGGCCACCGGCCCCGCGGCGGCCGGCTCGCCGAGGACGAACTCCGGGTAGGCGAGCGCGCCCGTCTCGGGCAGGTCGAGCCCGGCGAGCTCGTCGGCCTCGCTCGGCCGGATCCCGCCGGCGGTCAGCGCGTCCTGCACCCGGAAGAACGCGTAGGCGACGAGGCCCATCCCGCAGATCGTGAGCGCGGCGATCGCCTGCGAGGCCAGCTGGCGGAGGCCCAGGCCGACGTCGGTGAGGATGCCCGTGACCCCGGCGGCGTCGGTCGCCGCCCCCGTGGCGGTCAGGTTCCACCCCGCGCCGTAGCGGCCGTTGGCGAAGATGCCGACGCTGAGGACGCCGAGCAGGCCGCCCACGCCGTGGACGGAGATGGCGCCGACCGGGTCGTCGACCTTCAGCCGGCGCTCGACGAACCAGATGGCCTCGATCACGACCACGGCCGCCACCGAGCCGATCACGGCCGCGGCCCACGGGTCCACGAACGCGCACGGGGCGGTGACGGCGACCAGCCCGGCGAGCATGCCGTTGACCATCATCCCGGGGTCGGGCCTGCCGGTCCTGCGCATCACCCAGAACATGCCGACCACCGACCCGAACGCCCCGGCGATGGCGGTGTTGGTGGCGACGACGGCGAACTGCACGTCGGTGGCGGCGAGGGTGGACGCGGCGTTGAAGCCGAACCAGCCGAACAGCAGGATGAACGTGCCGAGCATCGCCATCGGGACGTGGTGGCCGGGGATCGTCCTCGGCATGCCGTCCGGGCCGAACTTGCCGATGCGGGGCCCGAGGACGACCGCGCCCGCCAGGGCGGCCACCCCGCCCATGGCGTGGACCACGCCCGAGCCGGCGAAGTCGACGTAGCCGAACCCGAGCTCCAGGTTGTTGCCGAGCTGGCTCAGCCAGCCGCCGCCCCAGGTGAACGCCCCGAACAGCGGGTAGTAGACGGCGCCGCAGAACAGGCCCCAGCCGACGAACGAGGTCCACTTCCACCGCTCGGCCATCGCGCCGGTCGGGATCGTCGCCACGGTGTCCATGAAGGCGACCATGTAGAAGAAGAAGCCGGCGACGGCCGCGCCCGTCGGCCCGGACAGGTCGGTCAGCGCGAACCCGCCCTTCCACACGAACACCCAGTCGCCGATGGCAAACAGGCGGTCCCCGACCGGGTGGGCATAGCCGAAGTCGTAGCCCGGCAGCACGTAGCTGTAGCCGCCGAACATCAGGCCGTAGCCGACGAGGAAGAAGGCGACGAACCCCAGGCCGAAGACGGCGAAGTTCGTGCTCATGACGTGGGCGGCGTGCTTGGCCCGGCAGAACCCGGTCTCGACCAGGGCGAACCCGGCCTGCATGAACACCACGAGGATGGCCCCGAGCACGATCCACAGGAGGTTCACCTGCTGGCCGAGCGCGGTGGCCGCCTCCTCGGGGGCGCCGGTCCCCGTCTGGGCCCCGGCCGGAGCGGCCAGGACGAGCGCGGCGGCCACCGCGAGCGCGGCGCCGGCGATGGAACGGCGGAGAGGTCGCATGCCCGGACGGTACGGACGGCCGGTTTCGCGTCGGTGTGCCCGCCGTTACGCGTCGCGCACGGCTCGCTGTCGCCCGTCTGACCGACCGTCGCACGCCTCCAGCAGGTAGCCGCGGGAGCGCACGGTGCGGATGGCGAGGCCGAGCGGCGGCAGCCGGCGGCGCAGGCGCAGCACGTGCACGTCGAGGGCGTTGCGGCCCGGCGCGCCGGACGGCCAGCCGGCCCGGGCCAGCGCCTCGCGGCTCA
Source organism: Acidimicrobiales bacterium (assembly GCA_036399815.1). Taxonomy (NCBI): domain Bacteria; kingdom Bacillati; phylum Actinomycetota; class Acidimicrobiia; order Acidimicrobiales; species Acidimicrobiales bacterium. The sequence goes on along the minus strand of DASWMK010000057.1, from coordinate 61,044 downwards.
CGACCGCGCCCCGGCGGGCGACGAGCGCGGCGGCCAGGCGGGCCTCGACCGGTGGCAGCGGCACCAGGGCCGAGCGGTGGCGGAGCACGCCGTCCTCGTCCACGACCGGCACGGGCTCGCCGTGGGCCGACGTGCGCCGGCGGATGCCGTCGAGGCGGGCGGCCACGTCGCCGTCGTCGGCCGGGAGCCGGACCCAGTCCTCCCGGCAGCTGGTCGGCACCGGCGGGGGCGCGCCCGGCTCCACGAGCACGAGGCGGGGGCGGTCGGCGGCCCGCAGTCGCTCGAGGTCGGCGCCCTGCGACGGCCAGCGCACCTTGGCGACGTCCATCGCTCCCGACCGTAGGCACGGCGCGTTTCGGCGGGGTTTCCTGCCCGTGAACGGCGCCAGTCCCTACACTCCTTCGGTGCCCAGAGCTGCCTACCTCGAGCACCTCGCGCAGGTGCCGCTGTTCCGGTCCCTGTCCAAGCGCGACCTCCAGCGGGTGGCCAGGGCCGCCGACGAGCTCCAGGTCGAGCCCGGCCGCGTGCTCATGGAGCAGGGCCAGGTCGGCCGGGAGTGCTTCGTGATCGTCGACGGCACGGCCACCGTGCGCCGCAACGGCCGCCGGGTCGCCACGCTCGGCCCCGGCGATGCCGCCGGCGAGCTGTCCCTGCTCGACCACGGGCCCCGCACGGCCACCGTCGTCGCCGACGGGGCGATGACCGTGCTGGTCATCGGGGCCCGCGAGTTCTCGGGGCTGCTGGACGAGGTGCCGACCGTGGCGAGGAAGCTCCTGACCAGCCTCGCCGCCCGCGTGCGGGAGCTGGACGCCAAGGCCTTCGCCTGACCCCGGACGGCGCCAGGGGGTTCGTTCCGGGCGACGGCCCGGGAGTAGTTTCCGCGGCGACATGAACGGCACCAGGGTCCGCGCCCGCCACGTCGCCATCGCCATCGGGGCGCTGGTCACGATCGTCACCGTCGGCTCGTACGCGACGGCGTCGCTCTTCGGGTTCCACGACGACTCGCCGGTCAGCCGGCGGACCTTCGGCAACGTCCCGGACGTCGTCGAAGCCGTCTTCTACACCCTGACCGCGCTCCTCCTCGTCTACGGGACCGTCCAGTTCGCCAACCGCGTCCGCAACTGGGAGCGGGGCAAGCCCGACCGCCGGGACACGACGGCCGCCAACGTCAAGCGCCGGCTGGGCGACTTCCGGGCCGGGGTCTACATGCAGACCGTCCTCCGCGACCCCGCCGCCGGCGTCATGCACTCGCTGATCTACTTCAGCTTCCTCGTGCTGTTGGCCGTCACCACGGTGCTCGAGATCGACCACCAGATGCCGGAGTCGGCCAAGTTCCTGCACGGCGACGTGTACCGGGCCTACTCGTTCGTGGCCGACACGGCCGGGGTGCTGTTCCTCGTCGGCGTGGTGTGGGCGCTCGTCCGCCGCTACGGCCCCTGGCGCCCGTACCGGATCCGCATCAAGTCCAAGCCCGAGCACGCGCTGATCCTCCTCGTGTTCCTCGGCATCGGGGTGACCGGCTTCGGGGCCGAGGCGTTCCGCATCGCCCTCGGCGACCGCCAGGAGTGGGAGCGGTGGTCGTGGGTCGGCTACCCCCTGTCCGGCCTCGTGGACGGGGCCGACCACCTGAGCGGCTGGCACCAGGGCTGGTGGATCGTCCACGCCCTGTTCTTCCTGGCCTTCCTCGCCATCCTCCCGGTCACGATGCTGCGGCACATGTTCACCTCGCCGCTCAACCTCTACCTGCGGGACCGGGAGCGGCCCAAGGGCGCCATGAAGCCGCTGCCCAACCTGATGGAGACCGAGCTCGAGACGTTCGGCGCGTCGGCCGTCGAGGACTTCACCTGGAAGCAGCTGCTCGACACCGACGCCTGCACCATGTGCGGCCGGTGCACGGCGTCCTGCCCGGCCCACCTGACCGGCAAGTCGCTCGACCCGCGCGAGATCGTCCTCAAGGTGGGCGAGACCATGGCGCTCACGGGCACGCCGCCCGTGTCGCCGCCCCTCGGCGTCGACGGCGACATCACGGTGTCGGCGAGCAACGTGTTCGAGCGGATCACGCCCGAGGAGATCTGGGCCTGCACGTCGTGCAAGGCCTGCGACGAGGCCTGCCCGGTCGGCATCGAGATCCTCGACAAGATCCTCGACATGCGGCGCTACCTGTCGCTCATGGAGTCCAACTTCCCGACCGAGCTGGGCGCCGCCTACCGGTCGATGGAGAACTCCTCGAACCCGTGGGGGATGAGCCAGGGCGAGCGGGCCGACTGGGCGAGGGGCCTCGACGGCGTCCGCGTCGTCGACGGCTCGGCGCCCCTCGACGCCGAGTACCTCTACTTCGTCGGCTGCGCCGGCTCCTTCGACGACAAGAACCGGCGGGTCACGCGGGCCATGGCCAAGCTGATGCAGCGGGCCGGCGTGGACTTCGCCGTCCTCGGTCCCTCCGAGCTGTGCTCGGGGGACCCGGCCAGGCGCTCGGGCAACGAGTACCTGTACCAGATGCTCGCCATGCAGAACGTCGAGACGTTCGAGGGCATGGGGGTGAGGAAGATCGTCGCCCAGTGCCCGCACTGCTTCAACACGCTGGCCAACGAGTACCCCCAGCTGGGCGGGCGCTACGAGGTGATCCACCACAGCCAGCTGCTCGACCAGCTGATCACCTCCGGCCGCCTCGACCTGAGCGGCGCCTCGCTCGCCGAGCGCATCGTGTACCACGACTCCTGCTACCTCGGCCGCCACAACGACGTGTACCTGGCCCCCCGGCGGGTGATCGCCTCGCTCGGCGGGGTCGAGGTCGTCGAGGCGCCCCGCAACGCCAACAAGGGCCTCTGCTGCGGGGCCGGCGGGGCCAGGATGTGGATGGAGGAGACGCTCGGCAAGCGGGTCAACGACGCCCGCTCGGAGGAGCTCATCGCCACCGGCGCCGGCCGCATCGCTACCGCCTGCCCGTTCTGCTACATCATGATCGACGACGGTGTGAAGGGCGCCGGCAAGGACGACGACGAGGTGAAGGTGGCGGACATCGCCATCCACGTCCTCGACGCCCTCCAGGCCGGCGACGGGAGACGCCAGGGGGCGGCCGTTGCTCCGACGGTCCAGGACTGAGCGGGGGGCGCCGGGCGGCCCGGCCCGCGTGCTGGTCGTCCAGGACGACCAGGACGCGCTGGAGCTGCTGCGCCGACTCCTCGAGCGGGCCGGCTACGACGTGCTGACCGCGCCGTCCCACGACCGGGCCATGGCCGTCGCCGCCGCCGAACACCCCGACGTCGCCGTGCTCGACCTGGGCGCGAGCGGGGCCAACCTCAAGCTGCTCGACGCCATCCGCCACTCCCGGGACTCGGCCGTGCAGTCCGTGCGGGTCGTGCTGCTGGCCCGCCAGGGGAGCAACCCGATGTTCTCGTGGCAGTCGGGGATCGACGGCTTCCTCGACCGCCCCTTCCACGCCGACGCGCTGCTGGAGGAGGTCTGGTCGGTGCTGGCCCGGTCGGACGCCGACCGGCCCCGGCACCGCCGGGAGCAGCAGGAGAAGGCCAGGGTCGAGGGCCGCCGCCGGGCCAGCGACTGAGCGGTCGACATGGGCACCCTCGTCGTCACCGAGTTCACGACCCTCGACGGCGTCGCCCAGGCGCCGGGAGGGCCCGACGAGGACCGCGAGGGCGGCTTCGCGTACGGCGGCTGGCAGGCGCCCCTGGTCGACGAGGCGTCGGGCCGCGTCATGCTCGAGCGGGCCGCGGCGATGGACGCTCTGCTGCTCGGGCGGAGGACCTACGAGCTGTTCGCCGGCTACTGGCCGGACGCGCCGCAGGAGATCCCGTTCACCGGCCTGCTCAACGCCGTGCCGAAGTACGTCGCCAGCCGGACCCTCGCCGAGCCGCTCCGGTGGCAGGGCTCCACCCTGCTCACCGGCGAGCTGGCGGCGAGCGTCGCGGCGCTGAAGGAGCGCCACCGCGAGGTCCACGTGATCGGCAGCCTCGACCTCGTGCGATCGCTCCTCGGCGCCGGGCTCGTCGACCGGCTCGACCTGTGGATCTACCCGCTCGTGCTCGGGGCCGGCAAGCGCGCCTTCGGGGACGCCACCGTGCCCGCCGCCCTCCGCCTCGTCGAGTCGGTCACGTTCCCGAACGGCACCCTGCACGTGACCTACGAGACGGCCGGGGCGCCGGCCGTCGGCGACCTCGCCGCCGGGGAGGACGAGGTCGAGCGCCTGAAGCGCATCGCCGACTAGCGCCCCGGCGCCGGGACCGACTGGGGGGCGCGCCGGCGGACAGGATGGGGGCCGATGGCCGCCGTGGTCGGTGACGCCCCCGCCGCCGTCGGCCCCGGGACGCGGCGACCGGCCCTCGACGGCCTGCGGGGCGTGGCCGTCGCCGCCGTGCTCGCCTTCCACGGCGGCATGCCGTGGGCCGAGGGCGGGTTCCTCGGCGTCGACGTCTTCTTCGTGCTGAGCGGCTACCTGATCACGACCCTCCTGCTCGACGAGGGCTCGGCCACGGGCGGCCTGCGCCTCGGCCGGTTCTGGCGGTACCGGGCCGCCCGCCTGCTCCCGCCGCTCCTGGCCGTCGTGGCCGCCACCGTCGCCCTCCGCCTCGGCGCCGGCGACCGCACCGACGCCGCCCTGCGGGGCGACGGGCTCGGAGCGCTGGCCTACGTGGCCAACTGGCGGTTCGTGGCCGGGGCGGCGAGCTACTTCGGGGAGGCGGCGCCGCCGTCGCCGCTGCTGCACACCTGGTCGCTGGCCGTCGAGGAGCAGTTCTACCTGGTGTGGCCGCTCGTGGTCGGGCTGGCCCTGCGGTGGCGGCGGCCGCTCGTCGCCCTCGCCGCCGTCGCCGGCCTCGGCGCGGCCGGCTCGACCGTCCTCATGGCCGCGCTGCACCGCCCGCTCACCGACCCGAGCCGGGTGTACCTCGGCACCGACACCCACGCCACCGGCCTGCTGGTCGGCGCCCTGCTCGCCGTCGGCCTGGCCCGCCGGGGCGGGCGGCCGGTGCCGGGGGCCGGCGTCGCCGGCGTGGCCGGGGCGGCCGTGCTGGCCTGGATGACGGTCGCCGTCGACGGCGGGCGGGCCGACCTGTACGAGGGCGGGCTCCTCGCCGCCGCCCTCGCCGCTGGGACGGTCGTGGCCGCGGTCGAGCTCGCCCCCGGCGCCGCGGTCGGTCGGGCGCTGTCGGCCCGGCCGCTCGTCGCCCTCGGCCGCATCTCCTACGGCGTGTACCTGTGGCACTGGCCGCTGTTCCTCGCCCTGAACGGCGCCCGCACCGGGCTGACCGGGTGGCCGCTGCTGGCCGTGCGGTCGCTCGTGACCGTCGCCGTCGCCGCCGCCTCCCACCGCCTCCTGGAGCTGCCGGTGCGGGCCCGGCGCGACCGCTCGCCCCGCCTGGCGCTCGGCCTGGCCGGCGCCGTCGCCGTCACCGCCGTGGTGGTCGTGGTGGCCACCGTCGGCGGGCCGGCCGCCGCCCCGGTCGTCGCCGCCGCACCCCCGCCCCCGACGACGGCCCCGCCGTCGACCACCGCGCCGGCCCCTCCGGGCACCGCCGGCGCCGCCAAGGCCGCGGCCGTCACCGTCGCCTCGACGACGACGTCGACCCGCCCGCCGCCCGTCGGCGACGTGAAGGTCCTGCTCGTCGGCGACTCGGTGGCGATGACGATGGCCCAGGGCCTGCCCGACGTGAGCGGGTACGGCGTCGACCTCGTGTCCGAGGCCCGCCTCGGCTGCGGGATCGTGCGGGGCGGGCCGTACCGGTACTTCGGCGCCGAGAAGGAGCAGCTCCCGGAGTGCGAGACCTGGCCAGAGACGTGGGCGGGCTGGATCGCCACCCACGACCCCGACGTGGTCGCCGTGCTCGTCGGCCGGTGGGAGGTGATGGAGCGGGTGCACGACGGCGAGTGGGCCCACGTCGGCCAGCCGGCCTTCGACGCCTACCTGCTGGAGGAGCTCGAGACGATGGTGGCGGTGACGACGGCCAGGGGCGCCCGCGTCGCCCTGCTCACCGCCCCCTACTACCGCCGGGGCGAGCGGCCCGACGGCGGGATCTTCCCGGAGGACGAGCCGGCCAGGGTCGACGCCTGGAACCGGCTCGTGCGGGAGGTGGCCGCCCGCCACCCCGGGTCGGTCACGCTCGTGGAGTTCGGCGCCCACGTCACGCCGGGCACGGAGTACGTGCGCGACGTCGACGGCGTGCGGGTCCGCTCCGACGGCGTGCACGTCACGGTGAGCGGCGCCCACTGGATCGCGCCGTGGCTGTTCCCCCGGCTCGCCGCGATCGGGCGGGGGACGGGCTGACTAAGCTGAGCGCTCCTCGCGGGTGTAGTTCAGCGGCAGAACATCAGCTTCCCAAGCTGAGAACGCGGGTTCGATTCCCGTCACCCGCTCTCGTCGAAGGCGGCGTAGGCGGCCGTGACGTAGGCGTCGGTGCGGTCGCTGCCGACGAGGCCGGGGCCCATCCGGTTCATCACGTAGCCGATCGTCAGGCGGCGCTCGAGGTCCATGACGATCCACGAGCCGCCCCACCCGCCCCAGTAGCAGATCCTCCCCTCGGGGACGAAGGGGATGGTCTCGGGGGTCGGCAGGCCGAAGCCCAGGCCGAAGCGGATCGGCAGGCCGAGCACGAGGTCCACGCCGTACGACTGCACCTCGAAGATGCGGTCGATCGTCGCCGCCGACAGCAGCCGCACCCCGCCGGCCTCGCCGCCGAGCGACACCACCCGCATGACGTCGAGGACGCCGCGGGCGTTGGTGTGCCCGTTGGCGGCGCCGATGTCGGCGCCCCGCCAGCCGGGCGTGTTGGCCCACCCCGCGTCGGGGAGCGGGCCGGTGAACGTGCGCACCACCGGGCTCATCGGGTCGAGGACGGCGAGGTCCACGGGCAGCGGCGGCGGGGGCACGACGGGGGCGATGCGGTCCCAGTCCTCCTCCTTCGCCCCGATCTGGAAGTCGGCCGACAGCGGCCCGGCCAGCTCCTCGGCCACGTACTGCTTGAGCGACCGCCCGTCGATGCGGCGCAGCACCTCGCCGAGCAGGTGCCCCTGGTTCAGGGCGTGGTAGCCCGAGGCCGTCCCCGGCTCCCACCACGGGGCCTGGGCGGCCAGCCGGGCGACGGCGCCGTCCCAGTCGTACACGTCCTCGATCGTCAGCGGCGAGTCCCACCCGGAGAGGCCCGAGGTGTGGGACATCACCTGCCGGACGGTGATCCCCTCCTTGCCGTTGGCGGCGAACTCCGGCCAGTAGCGGGCGACCGGTGCGTCGACGTCGAGCCGGCCCTGCTCGACCAGGGTCAGCATGGCCAGGTTGGTGACCGGCTTCGTGGTCGACCAGACGGTGACGATCGTGTCGCGGGTCCACGGGGTCGTCCGCGCCTCGTCCCTCCAGCCGCCCCAGAGGTCGACGACGGTCTCGCCGTCGACGTCGACGGCGACCGACGCGCCGAGCTCCTCGGCGTCCAGCTGCTGCGCGAGCGTCGCCCGGACACGCTCGAACTGCGGGTCACACGTGCCGTCGACGTCCGCCATCCCCACCCTCCGGCTCCAGCGCCATGTCGCCTGGATCAGAGCACATCCTCGGCGGCGGGGGTTAGCCTCCCTGCTCCGTGATCGACCTCTCCGGCTCCGCCGCGCTCGTCACCGGCGGGTCCCGGGGGATCGGTCGGGCCGTCTGCGCCCGGCTCGCCTCGCTGGGGGCCCGGGTGGCCGTCCACCACCGCTCGGGCGAGGACGCCGCCCGGGAGACCCTCGCCCTGCTGGCCGGCGACGGCCATCTCGTCGTCCAGGCCGACCTCGCCGACCCCGAGGGCGTGCGGCGGATGGTGGACGAGGCCGCCGATGGGCTCGGCGGCCTCGACATCCTCGTCAACAACGCCGCCGTCTACGAGGAGCACCGCATCGCCGAGGTGTCCTACGAGGACTGGCAGCGGGCCTGGCGGACCGTGATCGACACCAACCTCGTCGGGACGGCCAACGTCACCTGGTGCGCGGTGCAGCACCTGCTCCGCCGGGGCGGTGGCCGCATCGTCAACGTGTCCTCACGGGGCGCCTTCCGGGGAGAGCCCGACCACCCCGCCTACGGCGCCAGCAAGGCCGGGCTGAACAGCATGGGCCAGTCGCTGGCCGTGGCCCTCGCCCCCCACGGCATCACGGTGACGACGGTGGCGCCCGGGTTCGTGGCCACCGACATGGCGGCGTCGATCCTCGAGGGGCCGGAGGGCGACGCCGTCCGCGCCCAGAGCCCGCTCGGCCGGGTGGCCACCCCCGACGAGGTGGCGGCCGTCGTCGCCTTCCTGGCCTCGCCCGAGGCCGTGTTCACCACCGGCACCGTCGTCGACGTGAACGGCGCCTCCTACCTGCGGACGTAGGCCGGGGCGCCCAGCCCGGCCACGGCCAGGAGGGCCAGGGCGGGCACGAAGACGACCCCGATCGACAGCCCGGTCACGGCCACGAAGGCGGCGACGAGCGCGACCGCCCCCAGGTGGACGGCCCCGGCCCGGGACGAGCGGGCGCCGGCGAGGTCGACCGCCGTCAGCACGACGGGGGCGGCGGCCCAGGCCACCACGCCGGGCCCCTCGTCCCCGGCCAGCGCCACGCCCACCCCGGCGGCGGCCACGGCGGCGGCGGCCAGCGCGGCGGCCACGAGCGCCGGCCGGGGCCGCCCCCCGCCCCGCACGACCGCCAGCGCGGCCAGGCCGAGGGCGAGGAGCGGCACCGCCAGCACGTCAGATCCAGCCGTGCGTCCGGTGGAACGACAGCATCTCGTTGCAGCCGCCCCACTTGTAGGCGTTCCACTGCATCCAGTACGACCCGTCCTTCTGGCCCTTCACGACGGTGACGTCGTACTCGTTGTAGGTCGCCGGGTACGGGTAGCAGAACGGCGTGTTGTGGAACAGGCCGTAGACGATCGTCGTGGCGCCGTCGCAGTAGCGGTAGGCGCTGACCGAGTAGTCGTCACGCACCCAGCCGGAGGGCGTGTACCAGCCCCAGTGGCCGATGTGGTCCCAGCTGTTGGTCACGCACGACCAGTCGTAGGACCAGCGGATGTCCGCCTGCACGCTCGTCACGTCGATGCCGATCGGGTCCTCGTAGTACGTCATGTGGAAGGCGCCGGCGCTGGCCCGCGTCGACGGCCCCACCTCGCCGGCCGGCACGGCCTCGCGGGACACGACGCGGCCGTCCGCCCCGCCCACCGAGCCGGCCGGGGCCAGCCCCCGCTCGACCCGCAGCCGGCAGGCCGACAGGTCGTGCCCGATCTCCCGCTCGACGACCACCATCCCGGCCGGCACGGCCCCGGGCCGCACCCGCTCGGTGCCGCCGTAGCGGCAGCCGCCGTCCACGGCCCGGCCCCGGTAGGTCACGACCGTCGGCGACGCCAGCGCCGTCGAGTACGTCCGCAACACCCAGGCCCCGTCCCGGACGACCGTCGAGGCGGCCGAGCGGGCGAGGACCGTCGGGCCCGTCGGCGCCGCCGCGCCGACCTCGGGGACGGCCACCAGCGGGGCCGCCAGGACGAGGGCGATCAGCCCCCACCGCCGAAAGCGCTGCATGTCCCCCACCTTTCGTCGCGTCCCGCCCGCCGCGGGATCGTACGACGGGACGTGCGGGCGCGACTACCCCATGTGGTGGGTCAGTTGCCGTTCACCGACCAGTGCCACGGCTCGCTCGGCAGGTTGAAGAAGCCGTAGGTCGAGGCGTGCGCGGCCAGCCACTGGAAGGCCGGGCTGCTGTGCGACGAGATCACCGACCCGCCGTAGGTGAAGTCGATGGCGAGGCCCTGCTCGTGCATCGACGTGCCCGGGATGGCCGTCGGCGGCGAGCACTGCGAGGCCGGCATCTGGTAGATGGCGTAGTAGCTGGTGCCGCAGTGGGCCCGGCGCAGGGCGATCTGCTGGGCGGGGTCGCGGTAGCCGCCGCCCGACAGGACGATGCCGTCGGCCTCGGCCGCGGCCAGCATGGCCGACAGCTGGCCGGCGATGGACGACGCCACCACGATCCCCCGGACGTTGGACAGGCCCGGCGACACGAAGGTGGGCGGGTCCGGCTCGGGCGGCGGCGGGGGCGGCGGGGCCGTCGTCGGCGGGGGCGGCGGCGAGGTGGTGGCGGGCGCGGCCGGCGCGCTCGTGGCCGGGGCCGACGGGGCCGGCGCCTGCTGCTGTTGCTGCTGCGCGGCCTGGGCGGCCGCCTGGCGCTGGGCCGCGGCCTGCGCCGCCGCCTGCTCCTGGGCCCGGCGCTGGGCCTCGGCGGCCCGCAGCTGGGCGGCGATCTCGGCCTCGCGGCGGGCGATCTGGTCGGACAGCTGCCGGTCCAGGCTGGCCAGGGCGGCGGCCTCGGACAGGTTGTGGTCGATGCGCTGCTGCACGGCCTGCATCAGCTGGGCCTGCTCGTCCCTCGCCGCCTGGAGCTCGACCAGCTGGTCCTCGACGGCCGCCTGCCGGGCCTCGGCCTCGGCCGCGGCGTCCTCGGCCCGCTGCCGCTGGCGCTCGAGGTCCTCCCTGGCGGCCTCCATGCGGTCGAGCAGGTCGGTGTACTGGCCGGCCCGGACGTCGAGCAGGGCCTGGCGGACCATGGCCTGGTCGGCCGAGTCCGACGAGAGCGCGATCAGGTCGTCCTCCGACGGCGGCTGGACGTAGGCCCGCACGGCCAGCTCCCGGAGCGACCCCTCCAGCTCGACCAGCTGCTGCTCGGCCCGGGCCTCCTCGGCGCGCGCCACCTCGAGCTCCCGGTGGGCCTCGTCGGCGGCCCGGCGGGCGTCGGCGACGAGCGCCTCCTGGTCCCGCACGTTGGCGGTCAGCCCGCCGAGCGCGGCGCTCACCTCGGCCTCGCTGGCCTCGAGCGTGTCGAGCTGGGAGGCCAGCTGCGACCGCTGCGAGCGGACCCGGTCCCGCTGCGCGCGCGCGTCGGACAGGGAGTCGCCGGCACGGGCCGGCAGCGCGCCCAGGAGGACGGCCGCGCCGATGAGGATGGCCACCACGACCCGATGGGCCGGGGGCGTCAGGAGCCGATGCACACCCTGCCTCGCTGATGGTCCGGGACGGCACCGCAGGGAAGGTGACCGTCAGGGTCACGAGACAGTAACACATTCGTCACCCACGGCCGTGGACGGCCGCGAGCGACCCCCGGCGCTCAGCCGGCGGCGGTCGTCAGCAGCCGCTCGTACACGCTCGGATCGTCGGCATCGACCACGGGGAACCCTTCCCCGTACCCGCCCTCCCAATGCATCTCCACCCCGGGGTTGAAGGCGTCGGAGCCGTCGGGGAGGAACAGGTGCGGGCTGCCCTGCACCCCGGCGTCGGCCGCGGCCCGGTGTTGGTCGATGACGGCCCGGGTCCCGCGCCCGTCGTCGAGCCCGCCGGCCAGGGCGTCCACGTCGACCCCGTCGCAGCTCCCGGCCACGTCGAGGACCACCGACCGGATGGCGACGCACCGGCTGTCGGCGAACATGGCCAGGCGCAGGGCGAGGTCGAGCGCCTCGGCCGCCGCCGGCCCCTGCTCGGCCGCCACCTGCACGGCGGCCAGCGCCGGCAGCACGGTGACCGGCCACTCCCACGGCGGCGCCTGCCAGACCTGGAGCCCGGCGTCCGGGGCCAGGTTGCCGACCACCGGCACCTCGGCCTGGAGCGTCGACCACGGCGTGGGCCGCTCGTTCGCCAGCTCGAGGGCGAAGGCCCGGTGCTCGAAGGTCACCCGACCCTCGAGGCCGAGCCGGCGCCGGGTGGCGTGCAGGCGGAGCACGGCGAGCGTGGCCCACGGGCAGGCCACGTCGCCCCACACGACGATCGTCCCGGGGGCGACGTCCACCTCAGCCGGCCTCGTTCCGCACGGCCGCCATGAGGAGGAGCCCGCCGTCGACCACGTAGGACGACCCGGTGACGTAGGACGAGCCCTCGCCGGCCAGGAACGCGATCACCTCCGCCACTTCCCTGGCGTGGCCCGGCCGCTTGGCCGGGATGCCGGGGCGGTCCTCGGTGTGGGGGTCGACGTCGTGCTGGCCGGTCATCGGCGTGGAGATCTCGCCGGGGGCGACGGCGTTCACCGTGATCCCGTGCTCGGCCAGCTCCAGGGCCATCACCTTGGTGAGGAGGCCGAGGCCGCCCTTCGCCGCGCAGTAGGCCGAGGACCCGGGCAGGGGCACGTGCTCGTGCACGGACGTGACGTTCACGATGCGGCCGCCCTTGCCGGCCGCGACCATGCGCTGCGCCGCCCGCTGGGCGAGCAGGAACGGCGCCGTCAGGTCGACCTCCAGCACGTGGCGCCAGCCGTCGAGGTCCTGGTCGAGGAACGGGCTCGACGACCCGGTGCCGGCGTTGTTCACGAGCACGTCGAGGCCGCCGAGGGCGTCGGCCAGGTCGTCCACGACCGACTCGGGGCCGGGCATCGAGGACAGGTCGACGTGGCGGACCTCGGCCCGCCGGCCCAGCTCCTGCACCTCGGCGGCGGCGCCCTTGGCACCGGCCTCGTCGGTGTGCCAGGTGATGCCGACGTCGAAGCCGTCCTGGGCCAGGCGCACCGCGGTGGCCTTGCCGATGCCGGAGTCCGAGCCGGTGACGATCGCGACGCGAGCCATGGGCCCGGCCTACCCCTTACGAGGGACGGAACTACCGGCCGGCGGCCCGGCCCCGGGCCGTCCGCGTCCGTAGGGTGGGACGGTGGCCAGGGTGCTGATCGTCGACGACGACCGGACGGTCGCCGACGTCGTCCGCCGCTACCTCGAGCGCGAGGGGTTTGCCGTGCAGGCCGTCCACGACGGCCGGCGGGCACTGGAGGCGGCCGCCCTCGACCGCCCCGACCTCGTCGTGCTCGACCTCATGCTCCCCGGCATCGACGGCATCGAGGTGTGCCGCCGGCTGCGGGCCATGGGCCCGATCCCGATCGTCATGCTGACGGCGCGGGGCGACGAGGCCGACCGGGTGACCGGCCTCGAGCTCGGCGCCGACGACTACGTGGCCAAGCCGTTCTCGCCCAGGGAGCTCACGGCCAGGGTGAAGTCCGTGCTCCGCCGGGCCCAGGCGCCGCCGCCCGAGCGGCCGCCGGCCGGGCCCGAGGTGCTCGTCGCCGGCGACCTCGAGGTGGACGTGGCCGCCCGGGAGGTGCGCAGGGCCGGGGCGCCGGTGGCCCTCACCACCCGGGAGTTCGAGCTGCTGGTGTTCTTCCTGCGCCACCCCCGCACGGCCTTCCGCCGGGAGGAGCTGCTCGAGCAGGTGTGGGGCTACACCTACGGCGACACGTCGACGGTGACCGTCCACGTCCGCCGGCTGCGGGAGAAGGTGGAGGACGACCCGTCCCGGCCGTCGCTGATCGCGACGGTGTGGGGGGTCGGCTACCGCTGCGACGCGGGGCGGGTGGGAGCGGCGAGATGACGCGGTGGGCGCCGGTGGCCACGGCGGCCGCCGGGGCCGTGCTCGTCGTCGCCGTCGCGGTGGCGACCGGGCTGCCGGCGGGCGACGCCGTGGCGCTCGTGGTCCTCACCGTCGGCTGGGCCGCGGTGGCCGGCGTGGCCGGGGCCGCCGCGCTGTGGGCCCTGCGCCGGCGGTCCCTCGCCGAGCAGGTCGCCGTCGTCGCCCTGACCGGGGTGGCGGCCGTGGCCGCCGGGACGACCGCGGCCGCCCAGGCGATGTACGTCTCGGCCCACGACCTGGCGGCGCTGCGGGTCATCCTGGCCGCCGGCGGGACGGCCGGCGTGCTGTGCGCGGTCGTGCTCGGCCGCCGCGTCGGGGCCGCCAGCCGCCGGCTCGGGGCCACCGCCCGCCGCATCGGCGACGGCGACGGCGCCGGCGCCGCCGGGGACCGCCCCGCCCCCCGGGAGCTGGCCGACCTGGCCGCCGAGCTCGACGCCATGTCGGCCCGGCTCGACGCCTCCCGGGCCTCGGAGCGGGCCATGGAGCGGTCCCGCCGCGAGCTCGTCGCCTGGGTGTCCCACGACCTGCGCACGCCCCTCGCCGCCATCCGGGCCGTCACCGAGGCGCTGGAGGACGGCGTGGTCACCGACGAGGCCACCGTCCACCGCTACCACCGCACCCTGCGGGAGGAGGCCGACCGGCTCGCCGCCCTCGTCGACGACCTGTTCGAGCTGAGCCGCATCCAGGCCGGCGCCCTGCGGCTGGAGATGAAGCGGGCGGCGCTGGCCGACGTCGTCTCCGACGCCGTCGCCGCCGCCGGGCCGGTGGCCGAGGCCAAGGGCGTCCGCCTGGAGGGCCACCTCGACGGGCGGGCGGTCGAGGTGGAGCTGTCGACCCCGGAGGTCCTGCGGGCGCTGCGCAACCTGCTCGAGAACGCCATCCGCCACACGCCGGCCGACGGGACCGTCTGGGTCGAGGCCGGGGTGGAGCGGGACCGGGCCTACGTGGCCGTCGCCGACAGCTGCGGCGGGATCGCCGACGAGGACCTCGGCCGGGTGTTCGAGGTGGCCTTCCGGGGCGAAGCCGCCCGCACGCCGGGCGACGGCCGGGCCGGGCTCGGGCTGGCCATCGCCAAGGGGCTGGTCGAGGCCCACGACGGCGAGATCGACGTCGCCAACGCCGGCCCCGGGTGCCGGTTCACGGTGCGCCTGCCGCTGCCCGCCTGACGGCCGCGGCGACGGCGCCGGCCGGTCCTCTAGTCGACGAGGAGGCTGGCCAGGGCCCAGACGGCGGCGACGGCGCCGAGGGCGGCCATGGCGACGGTGCGGGCCAGCGGCGCGCTGGCCAGGTCGCCCTCGCTCCGGCCCTCGGGCGGGCGCACGAGGGCGAGCACGTTGCCGACGGCCAGCGCCCCGCCGAGGGCCAGCACCAGCCAGGCCAGCAGGTCCTGGCCGAGGAACAGGGGCGCGTCGTCAGCGAGCAGCACCGGCGACCTCCGGGGAGGGGACGGGGGCGCCGGCCCTGGCCACGAGGCCGCCGGCGACGAGGATCAGGGCGCCGCCGGCCACCGTCGCCGGATGGGGCGACTCGGACAGCAGCAGCCAGCCGAACAGCACGGCGCTGACCGGCTCGAGGTAGGCGAGGATGCCGACCGACGTGGCCGGCAGCCGGGCCAGGGCGCCGAGGTAGACGGCCACGGCCGCGCCGCTGTGGACGACGCCCAGCACGACCAGCCACAGCCACGTCCCGCGCGGCGGGCCCCAGTCGGCGACGGCCGCCACCGGCAGCAGGGCGACGCCGGCGACGGCCATCTCGAGGAACGCCAGCCGCACGCCGCCGTACCCCTCCGAGAGGGGCTTCGACAGGATCGTCAGCACGGCGAGCGAGGCGCCGGCGACCACGGCGAGGGCCACGCCGGCCGGGCCGTCGCCCGGTCCCCCGCCGCCGCCCGGCAGGACCACCAGCGCCATGCCGGCGACGCCGAGGCCGAGGGCCACGACCGTCGTCCTCGGCACGACCTCGCCGAGCGTGCTCGGGGCGGCCGCCGCCACCAGCACCGGCGAGAGGTAGGTGAGGAGCAGGACGGTGCCGATCGGGGCCCGCTGGAGGGCCTCGACGAGGGCCACCCAGTGGCCGGCCAGCACGACGCCGGCGACGACGGTGCGGCCGGGGCGGTGGGCGAGCAGCCGGGCGCCGGGCACGTCCCGGACGGCCAGCCACACGCCGAGGGCGGCGGCGGCCAGCCACACCCGGCCGGCGACGATGGCGACGGCGGGCAGGTCGACCTCCCGGACGAGGACGCCGACGGTGCCCCACAGGGTGGCGACGAGGGCCACCGTGAGGGCCGGGCCGGGGCGTCGTCGCACGGTCGGAGGCTACGTCGGGAAGTTCCGCTCAAGACCGGGCCGGGCACCGCCGATCACTGAGAGTGCCGGTGTGTCTCGCCCACCACCGGCCCAGGGGATCGGGAGCGGAGGTCGCTACTCCCTCCACACGCATCGCCACCAGCCTCTCACCAGAGGGTGCTGGCGCCTATGTGGCCTCCGCTCCTCCCCACCCGCCCACCCCGGCGGTCAGCCGGGGACGAGGAAGTCCTCGCTGGTGGGAGCGGAGATGTCGGTCGCCGTGGTCACGTCGGTGGCCTCCGGCCTGGCCACCTCGGTGCGGGTCGGCGCCCCGGTCGCCGGGTCGAAGCAGAACGTCGACCGCGTCCCGTACGGCGGGGCCGGCTGCCACACCCGCAAGCGCAGCCGGAAGCACCCGTCGGCCACCGATTCGACCGCGTAGCGTGGTGACACGCCCGTCACCAGTCGGCGGACGGCGGCCACCTCCGCCGCCACCTGGTCGGGCCACGGCGGCGCCGGGCCGGCGTCCGCGCACGGCACCGGGTCGCCCTCGACCTCGGCGCAGGCCACCTGGCGGCCGGCCAGCCGGCCGGTCACCGTGCCGCCCTGGCGGAGCAGGCGGTCGGGCGGGCGCTGGGCCAGCACCGACTCGGCCGACATCGCCTGGCCGCCGGCCAGGCGCCGCTCGAAGGTCGACCGGACGACGAAGGTGCCGGACGCGGCGCGCTCCCAGGCGGCGAGGAACGGCGCCACCGCGTCGTCCCCCGACCCGGCCGGCGTCACCGCCGCCGACGTGGGCGGTCCCGGCACGCCGGCGGCCGGCGCCGCGTCCCGTCCCACGAGCCCCACCGTCGCCGTGGCGGCCGCGGCGAGCAGGCCCACGGCGGCGACGGGCCACCACGGGGCGCGCCGCGCCGGCGCCACTCCCTCGTCCACGGTGTCCCTGTCGGCCGGCGGGCCGGCCCGTGCAGGTCAGGTCGCGTAGAACCCGCGGCGGGGCTTGCTGATCCGCCCCCGGCGGTGCAGGAAGTTCAGCGTCGAGGCCACGACCTGGCGGTCGGGCTCGCTGCGCCCGGCCGCCCGCAGCGCGTCCAGCACGTCGCTGATCGACATCAGCCGCTTGCCCGAGCGCAGCACGTGCTCGATGGCCTCGGTGCGGTCGACCCGGCGGAGGTCGGGGGAGAGCCCGCTCGCCACCCTGGCGGTGGCCTCCTCACGGTCGGCGGCGTCCCGGACGGCCCGGCCGAGCGCTGCCCGCTGGGCCCGCAGCCCGGCCAGCTCCGCCTGGAGCCTGACGAGCTCGGTGCTGCGGCTGTCGATGCGGTCGTCGAGATCGGCCAGCTCCTCGTCGAGGCTCACGATTCGAACGGTAGAACGGAAACCAACCAAAATCAAACATGCAGGTCGTTCGATTTACGCGCTCACCCTGGCCATGTTGGCGAACTTCGCGTAGTGCCCGATGAACGCGAGGCGCACCCGGCCGGTGGGGCCGTTGCGGTGCTTGGCGACGAGGATCTCGGCCGTCCCCCGGTCGGCCGACTCGGGGTCGTAGACCTCGTCGCGATAGATGAACAGGACGACGTCGGCGTCCTGCTCGAGGGAGCCCGACTCCCGCAGGTCCGACAGCATCGGCCGCTTGTCGGCCCGCTGCTCGAGGCTCCGGTTGAGCTGGGCCAGGGCCACGACCGGCGCCTCCAGCTCGCGGGCGAGGATCTTCAGGCCCCGGCTGATCTCCGACACCTCGACCTGGCGGTTCTCGGCCGTCGACCGCCCGGTCATCAGCTGGACGTAGTCCACGAGGACGAGGCCGATGTCCCCCACCCGGCTCTTCAGCCGGCGGGCCTTGGCCCTGATCTCCATGATCGTGAGGTTCGGGTTGTCGTCGATCCAGAGGTCGGCGTCGGCCAGGCGCCCGGTGGCGTTGATGATCTTCGGCCAGTCCGCCTCCTTGAAGTTCCCGGTGCGCATGAGCGTGCCGTCGACCCTCGCCTCGGAGGTGAGGAGGCGCTGGGTGAGCTCGAGGTGGCTCATCTCCAGGGAGAAGTAGAGGACGGGCTTGTGCACGGTGAGTGCGGCGTGGGTGGCCATGCCGAGGGCGAAGGCCGTCTTGCCCATCGACGGGCGGGCGCCGACGACGTAGAGGGCCGACGGCTGGAGCCCGGACAGCAGCTCGTCGAGGTCGTTGTAGCCGGTGGGGATGCCGGTGATCGACTGGCCCCGCTCGTACAGCTTCTCCAGCCGGTCGATGGCGTCGTCGAGCAGCGGGACGATCGGCTTCACCGTGTCGGTGACCCGGCGCTGGGCCACCTCGAACACGAGCGACTCGGCCCGGTCGACGGCCTTGGTGACGTCCTCGGGCACCTCGTAGCCGAGCTCGGCGATCTCGCCGGCCACGTGGATCAGCCGGCGGAGCAGGGCGTGCTCCTCGACGATGCGGGCGTAGCGGGCGGCGTTCGACGTCGCCGGCGTGGCCGATTGGAGCCGGACGAGGCCGGCCGGCCCGCCGACGGCGTCGAGCAGGTCGGCCCGCCGCAGCTCCTCGGCCACCGTCACCGGGTCGGCCGGCTCGCCGGCCGCGAACAGCGAGGCGACGGCGTCGAAGATGTGGCCGTGGGCCGGCTTGTAGAAGTCGTCGGCGACGACGATGTCGACCGCCGCGGCGATCGCGTCCTTCGACAGGAGCATGGCCCCGAGCAGCGACTCCTCGGCCTCGAGGTTGTACGGGAGGACCCTCCCGCCCCCTCCCCGCCTCGCCCTCGGGGCGTCGTCCGTCATCGCCTGGACCATCCGTCGCGCTCCTCCTCCCGAGCCGCCGCGCCCCGCGGCGGCTCGCCACCTTCGCCCCCCCGGCTTGGGGATCGCTAGACCGCGAACCCTGGGGATTTGCTGTGGGGTGGTGTGGACAGCGCGCCGGCGCCGGTCAGCCGGCGACCACCTCGACGGTGACCGGGAACTCCACGTCGGCGTGGAGCTTGGCGGCCACCTGGTGCACGCCGACCGACTTGATCGGCTCGTCGAGCAGCAGCCGGCGCCGGTCGAGCTCGATGCCGGTCTGGGCGACGACGGCGTCGGCGATGTCGGCGGCGGTCACCGAGCCGAACAGGCGGCCCTCGGTGCCGGCCTTGGCCGGGATGCGGATCACGGCCGGGACGAGGCGCTTGGCCACCTCCTCGGCCGAGGCCCGCTCCCTGGCGTCCTTCACGTCGCGCGAGCGGCGCATGGCCGACGCCTGGGCCTCGGCCCCCGGGCTGGCCTTCATGGCCAGGCCCTTCGGCAGCAGGTAGTTGCGCCCGTAGCCGTCGCTGACCTCGACGATGTCGCCCTTCTTGCCCACCGTGGCCACGTCGGCCCGGAGCACCACGCGCATCACGAGGCCTCCTCCGCGCCCACCGCCACCTCGGCCGGGGCCGTCACCGGCGCGCCGCGGTCGCCCCGGTCACCCCGGTCGCCGCGATCCCCGCGGTCACCGCGGTCGCCCCGGTCACCACGATCCCCGCGGTCGCCGTCGCGCCCGCGGCCGCCGCCGCCCCGCTGGGTGGTGACCCGGTTCGTGTACGGCAGCAGCGCCATCTCGCGGGCGTTCTTGATCGCCCGCGCCACCTCGCGCTGCTGCTGGGCGTCGTTGCCGGTCACCCGGCGGGCCCGGATCTTGGCCCGGTCGGACATGAACCGGCGCAGGAGGTTGACGTCCTTGTAGTCGACGTAGTCGACCTGCTCGGACGTGAGGACGCTGATCTTCTTCTTGCTCCGCCGGGCGTTGTCCCGGTTCTTCGCCCTCGGCTTCTTCGGCATCAGAACGGCTCCTCGTTGAGGTCGTAGGCGGGCGGCTCGTTCGTCGCCGGGCGCGACGCCCCACCGCCACCACCATCGAACCCGCCGTCGCCGGCGCGACGGTCGTTCTTGCGGACCTCGGCGGTCGCCCACCGCAGGCTCGGGCCGATCTCGTCGGCGTTGATCTCGACCACCGACCGCTTGTCGCCGTCCTGGGTCTCCCACGACCGCTGCTCCAGCCGGCCGGTGACGACCACCCGGTCGCCCTTCGACAGGCACTCCGCGGCGTTCTCGCCGAGGGTGCCCCAGGCGACCACGTTGAAGAAGCTGGTGACCTCGCGGCGCTCGTTCGACACCCGGTCCACCCAGGACCGGTTGACGGCGATGCCGATCGTGGCCATGGGCTGGCCGCTCGAGGTGAACCGGAGCTCGGGGTCGCGCGTGAGGTTGCCGACCACGGTGACGCTGTTCCCGTTTGCCATCGTTCGTCTTCCTTCGCTACCCGGCCGACGCCGGGGCCCGCCGGCCGTCGACCAGGCCGCGGCGAGCCGCTTCCCGGTCCGGCAGGCGGATCAGCTTGTGGCGGACGACCTCGTCGGCGAGCCGCAGCTGGCGCTCCAGGTCGTCGAGAGCACCGCCGCCGGCGACCACCTCGTACACGACGTAGTAGCCCTCGTGCTTGTGGTCGATCTCGTAGGCCAGGCGGCGCCTGCCCCACACGTCGGCGGACGCGATGCGCCCGCCGGCGGACTCGATCCCCGACCGGACCCGGTCCTGTTGCGCCTGGACGCCGGCGTCGTCCAGGTCGGGGTCGAAGATGATCATGAGCTCGTACGCTCGCATGAGGCGAGCATCACCTCCCTCTGGACCCGGCCGCGCTGCGACCGGGGCCCCGGTGGCCCGGGGCAGGGCTTCGATTGGGCCGAACGATCCTACTCGGCTGCGGCCGGTTCCCTCGCACGGGGACAGCATGCCGAGGGGGTGTGACAGGAACGCCGGTCAGTCGGGCGGCGGGCAGCCGAGGCCGGTGACGAGGACCGTCCCCTCGGCGATGCCGAGCTCGGCGAAGCGGTCGCTCGGCACCTCGACGGCCGACCGGAACGGACCGGCCGGCTCGTGCACCGGGCAGTCGTCGTCCGGGCAGGGCGCCATGTCGGCCGAGGACACGAACGCCCCCGAGGCGTCGTAGTAGGCGATCGTGAGCGGCATCGGGGTGTCCTTCATCCAGAACCCCGACGTCGTGTCGGTCGGGAACCGGAACAGCATCCCGTCGTAGCCGCCGAGGTCGGTGACCCCCATCAGGCCCTGCGCCCGCTCCTCGCGGGACTCGGCCACGAGCAGGCACAGCTCGATGCTGCGGCCGTCGGGCGTGGTGATCGTGGCCCCCGTCTCGGCCAGGCCCTCGACCGGGGAGGTCCGGCCCGACGGCGACGCCACCGTCGACGAGGCCGGGGCGGTGTCGACGAGGTACGGGTCCACCGGGCGGTCGGCCCCCCAGAGCAGGAAGCCGACCACCGCGGCGGCGAGCACGGCGAAGACGGCCCAGCCGACCCAGCCGGGGACGCCCCGCTGCTCGGGGGTCGCCACCCCGGTGGGCGGCCGGTCCGGCGCGTCGGTCACCCGGACTTCGTAGCACCCCCGTAGAGGACCACCGGCTCGTCCTCGCCGAGCCGGGCGAGCCCGAGGGCGGCCGCCTGCTCGGGGCTCAGGTGGAAGCTCTCGCCCTCGGCGGGGAACCGCCCGCCCCTGACGTCGGCCGCGTACGCCGACAGGGCGGCCACCGCGTCGCCCTTCAGCTCGGCGTAGCGCCGCACGAACTTCGGCCGCAGCTCGTCCTGGAGGCCGAGCACGTCGTGGAACACGAGGACCTGCCCGTCGCACCACGGCCCCGCGCCGATCCCGATGGTGGGCACGGGGACGGCCTCGGTCACGAGGCGGGCGACCTCGTCGGGCACGCACTCGAGGACCAGCGCGAAGCAGCCGGCCTCGGCCAGCGCCTGGGCGTCCTCGAGGAGGGCCTGGGCGGCGTCGGGGGCCCGGCCCTGGACCCGGAACCCGCCGATGGCGTGGATCGACTGCGGGGTGAGGCCGAGGTGGCCCATCACCGGGATCTCGGCGTCGAGGATGGCCCTCACCATCGGCAGGCGCTTGCGCCCGCCCTCGAGCTTCACCGCCGTGGCCCCAGCACGCACGAGGGCGGCGGCGTTGCGCACGGTCTCCTCGACCGACACGTGGTAGCTCATCCACGGCAGGTCGCCGACGACCAGCGCCGCCGGCTTCGCCCTGGCCACGGCGGCCACGTGGTGGGCCATGTCGGCCGTCGTCACCTGGAGCGTGTCCTCGTAGCCGAGGACGACCATGGCGACCGAGTCGCCCACGAGGATGAGGTCGACGCCGGCCTCGTCGGCGATGCGGGCGGTCGGCGCGTCGTACGCCGTCACCATCACGAGGGGCTCGGACCCCGTGACCCGCTTGCGCCCCCGTACGGCGGGCGCCGTCACACGCGTGCTCATGTGAGCCTCCTTCCCGTCCAGCGCCACTCGGCTGCCGGCGGTCGCCCGCGAGTGTAGAAGTGCGGGGCATGAGCGAGGTGGGCCGGTGCGAGAGCTGCGGGGGCGACGCGGACGACCTGGTGGCCGTGCGGCGGGTCTACGTGACCCCGGCGGCCTGGGACGAGCCCGAGCGGGTGGACGTGCAGGACGAGGTCGAGCGCTGGTGCTTCCCGTGCCGGGCCCACTACCCCCACCAGGAGGTGGCCGGCTAGGGAGGGCCCGTCGTCGCCGTCGTGTCGGTCGTCGGCGGCAGGGTGTCCGTCGTCGGCGGGAGGGTCACCGTCGTCGGCGGCAGGGTCGTGCCCGTGGTGGGCGGTGGGATCGTCTCGGTCGTCGGCGGCTCGGTCGAGGGCGGCTCGGTCGACGGCGGCAGCGTCTCCTCCGTCGTCGTCGGGGCGGCGGTCGACGGCGGCTCCTCGGTGGTCGTCGTGCGCAGGTCCTCGTTGAGGATGACGCCCTGGAAGTCCTCCGGCTCGCGGAACTCGCCGGTGTCCATCCCCTCGGTGGCGACCTCCATGAACGCCCGCCACATCTCGGCCGGGAACGACCCGCCCGTCACCCGCCGGCCGTGGACGTCGAGCATCGGGACCGGGTTGCCCTCGGCGTCGGGGTCCGGGTAGCCCATCCACACGGCGGCGGTCAGCTTCGGCGTGTAGCCGACGAACCAGGCGTCCCGATACGACGACGTCGTGCCCGTCTTGCCCGCCGCCTCCTTGCCGAACGCGGCGGCCACGCCCGTCCCGTCGGCGATCACCTGGCGGAGGCAGTAGGTGACGACCGCCGACTCCTCCGGGGTGAGCACGACGTTCTCCGACGGCACGTTCGACTCGAGCACCTGCCCGTCGGCCGTCTCGACCCTCGTCACCATGACCGGGGTGCGGTGCACGCCCTCGTTGGCCAGGGTGCTGAAGGCGGTGGCCATGTCCAGCACGGACACCTCGCCGCCGCCGAGCACGAGCGAGTTGTTGGGCTGGAGGTCGGCGGTGACGCCGAGGTCGTGGGCCATGCGGACGACGTTCTCGGCGCCCAGCTCGACCATCAGCTGGGCGTACACCGTGTTGGCCGACAGCCGGGTGGCGTCGACGAGGTCGAGGGTGCCGTACTCGGCCTGGTCGTAGTTCTCGACGTCCCAGTCGCCCCCGGCGTCGGCCTCGGGGATCGTGATCTCGGCCGGGGCCTCGAACGTGGAGAGCACCGAGTAGCCCTCCCGGACGGCCTCGGCCAGCGCGACGGCCTTGAACGTCGACCCGGGCTGGCGCCCGCTGCCGCCCCCGGCCCGGCCGAGGGCCAGGTTGACCTGGTTGGTGGCGAAGTCGTTCCCGCCGACCATGGCCCGCACGAACCCGCCGTCGTCCACGGCCACCAGCGCGGCCGCAGGGTCGCCCGGCTCGTCCAGGGTCGAGGCGACGGCGTCGACGGCCGCCTGCTGCATCCGCAGGTCGATGGTCGTGTACACCCGCAGGCCCCCGCCGTAGACCCTGGCGTCGCCGTAGCGCTCCGAGAGGTACCGGCGGACGGCCTCGACGAAGTACTCGGCGTCGGCCGCGGCGGCGGCGTCGGTCACCTCCGTGCTCTCCGGGGTCTCGTCCTTCGGCATCACCCACGGCCAGGTCCACGGCACGGCGTCGGCCTGGTCGCGCTCCTGGCGGGTGATCGTCCCCACCTGGACCATGGCGTCGAGGACCGTGCGGCGGCGCCTGGTCGCCTCGTCGGGGTGCTCGGAGAAGTCGGCCGACTCCGGCGCCCGGATGAGCCCGGCCAGGTAGGCGGACTCGGCGAGGCCGAGCTCGTCCACCGGCTTGCCGAACCAGGCCCGGGCGGCGGCGCCCACCCCGTACGCGCCCCGGCCGAAGTAGACGGTGTTGAGGTAGCGCTCGAGGATCTCGTCCTTGCCGAGCTCGCGCTCGAGCTTGACGGCGAGCACCGCCTCCTTGAGCTTGCGGACGAGGGTCCGCTCGCTCGACAGGTACACGTTCTTCACGTACTGCTGGGTGATCGTCGAGCCGCCCTGCGTCCTGCCCTCGTCCCTGATGTCGGCCCAGGCCGCCCTGGCGATGCCGAACGGGTCGATGCCGCCGTGGTCGAAGAAGTCCCGGTCCTCGGCCGCGAGGACGGCGTCGACCAGCACGCCGGGCACGTCGTCGAGGTCGACGAGCACCCGGTCCTGCTCGGCGTGCAGCTCGGCGATGGCGTTGGCCGGCCCGCAGCCCGACGAGACGTCCGCGCCGCAGATGAACGAGGTCTGCTCGGGGGTCCGCTCGGGCGGCAGGGGGATCGACGACAGCACGTAGCCGGCGCCGGCCACCCCGGCGATGCCGAGCAGGGCGAGGAGGAACAGCAGCCGGCGCCAGCGCCAGAGGATCGACCGGCGGTGGCCGGCGCGACGATCGGCCCGCCGCTCCGCCCTGGTCCCGGCCACTACGCCGGCCCGATCACCCGGTCGGCCGGCCGACGAGGAACGTGCGGGTCAGGTGGTTCCAGGCGCACTCGGGGCACACCTCGACCACGTAGCAGGCCAGCTGGTCGGACCGCTCGGCCAGCTTCGACAGCTCGCCCTTCTGGCTGATGCACCGCCCCGACGACGGCAGCCGGGCGCCGAACACGTAGGTGACGAGGACGACGTTCGCCTCCTCGCAGATCGGGCACTCGCGGGAGGTCGGCTCGCCGTGGTGCTGCGCGGCCCGGCGCAGCTCGGGATGGGCGTCGCAGACCTCGTGCTGGGCCAGGCGGCCCTTGCGGAACTCCGAGATCACCGACTGGCGGACCAGCCGGTAGTCCACCGTGCCGGGCCCGGCGACCCCTGCCCCCTTGATCGCCTCCCGGCTGAACGTCACGGACAGGAAGGGTAGCCAGCGCTCCGGGCGGTCGGCTCCGTCGGAGACGAACACGCGCAAACACGTCGCGCTGATACATCGGTCCGATATAGTGGCGCCGCAGTGATCGACCTCGCCCTGCTGGGCCTGCTCAAGGAGCGCCCGCTCCACGGCTACGAGCTGAAGAAGCGGCTCGGCGAGCTGCTGGGGCCGCGCGCCTCGGTGTCGTTCGGGTCGCTGTACCCGGCGCTCGCCAAGCTGGAGCGGGCCGGCGAGGTGGAGGCCGTCGAGGTGGACGACGAGGCCGTCGCCACCACCCCGATGACCGGGTCGATCGCCGGCGAGCTGGCCGCCTTCCGGGCCCGACGCCGTCCCCGCCGCGACCGGCGGGGGCGCAAGGTGTACGGGATCACCGAACGGGGCGAGCGCCGCTTCCTCGAGCTCCTGTCCGGGGAGGTGGCCGACGACCGGGCCTTCGCCCTCGCCGTCGCCTTCTGCCGCTTCCTGCCGTCGGACCGGCGGGTCGCGCTGTTCCAGCACCGCCGGGCCGCCGTGGCCGGGCGGATGGCCGCCACCGAGGCGGCCCTCACCATGGCGGGGGAGGACGGGCAGCGGCCCGACCGCTACCGCCTCTCCCTGCTCCAGCACCAGGTCGAGAGCCTGGCGTCGGACCTCGCGTGGCTCGACGGTCTCATCGAGGCCGAGCGGGACCGCGGCGTCCCCACCCCAACCGGAGGGAACCACCGATGAGCCCCATCCGCCTCGCCATCGCGGGCGTCGGGAACTGCGCCAGCTCGCTGGTGCAGGGCCTGCAGTACTACCGGGACGCCGACCCGACCGACGAGGTGCCCGGCCTCATGCACGTCGAGCTGGGCGGCTACCACATCCGTGACATCGAGGTCGTCGCCGCCTTCGACGTGGACGCCGACAAGGTCGGCCTCGACGTGGGCAAGGCGATCTTCGCCGGCCAGAACAACACGATCCGCTTCGCCCCGGTCGGCGAGCTCGGCGTCGAGGTGCTGCGGGGGCCGACCCTCGACGGCTTCGGCCGCTACTACCGGGAGACCTGCGAGGAGTCGCCGGCCGAGCCGGTCGACGTCGCCGCCGCGCTCCGCGAGTCCCGGGCCGACGTGCTGGTCAGCTACCTGCCGGTCGGCTCCGAGGAGGCCCAGAAGCACTACGCGCAGGCCTGCATCGACGCCGGCGTGGCCTTCGTCAACGCCATCCCCGTGTTCATCGCCTCCGACCCGGCGTGGGCCGCGAAGTTCACCCTGGCCGGCGTGCCGATCGTCGGCGACGACATCAAGAGCCAGGTGGGCGCCACCATCCTCCACCGGGTCCTGGCCCGGCTGTTCGAGGACCGTGGCACGGTGCTCGACCGCACCTACCAGCTGAACGTCGGCGGCAACATGGACTTCAAGAACATGCTGGAGCGGGACCGGCTGGAGTCGAAGAAGATCTCGAAGACCCAGGCCGTCACCAGCCAGATCGACCACGGCATCGCCGCCAGGGACGTCCACATCGGCCCGAGCGACCACGTCGCCTGGCTCGACGACCGCAAGTGGGCCTACCTCCGCCTCGAGGGCCGCAACTTCGGCGACGTGCCGCTGAACATCGAGCTCAAGCTCGAGGTGTGGGACTCGCCCAACTCGGCCGGGGTCATCATCGACGCCGTCCGCTGCGCCAAGGTGGCGAAGGACCGCGGCATCGGCGGCCCGCTGCTCGGCCCGTCCGCCTACTTCATGAAGAGCCCGCCCGTGCAGTACCGCGACGAGGACGCCCGCCAGATGGTGGAGGACTTCGCCGCCGGGCGCTGAGCCCGGAGCGTCACCTGAGGTCGACGGTGGCCCCTGCCCCGGCGGGGGCCACCTCGACCACGAGCGGCCGGTGGTCGCTCACCGGAGCGGGGACGACGTCGACCCGCTCGGCCCGCAGCCCGGCCAGGGCGACGTGGTCGATGCGGGCCACCGGCGCGCCCGCGGGGTAGGTGGGCGGCCCGCCGACGAGGTCCAGCCCGGCGCCCGTCACGGCGTCGAGCACCTGGTCGGGGTGGCGGTTGAGGTCGCCGAGCAGCAGCCACGGGCGGGGCAGGTCGCGGAGGGCCCGGAGCACGGCGGCCAGCTGGCGGGCCGACTCCGTCTGGTCGGTGCCGAGGTGGGTGGCGGCCACGCCGAGCGCCGTGCCCGCGACGACGACCCGAGCGAGCAGCGCGCCCCTCGGCTCCCGGCGCCCGCGCCGGGGCAGGCGCAGGGCGCGGACCTCCCCGATGCGGCCCCGCACGAGGACGGCGTTGCCGTAGGCGCCGCCGTCGAGGGGCCGGGCCGACGCGAACGCGAACGCCGCCCCGCACCGCCGCGCCACCTCGGCGGCGAGGTCCCGCCGGCCCGACCGGGGGACGGACCGGTCGACCTCCTGGAGGGCGAGCACGTCCGCGGCCAGCCCGGCGCAGGCGTTGGCCAGGGCGTCGACGTCGACGGCGCCGTCGGGCCGCCTGGCGTGCTGCACGTTGAACGTCGCCACCCGCACCGCGCCACCTTCGCACGCCATCCGCTGACGGCGCCGCCCGGCGCGCCACACTTCGGCCATGGCGTCCGACCCCCTGGCCTGGAACCGCCCGGGCGACGGCGACGGCGACGGCCCGGCCGGCGCCGCCGAGGTCCGCTACGGGCCCGAGGGCCCGACGGAGGCCGAGGCCCGGCTGCTCGGGGCGCTCGCCGGGAAGCGGGTGCTCGGGCTCGGCTGCGGGCCGGCGTCGGCGGCGGCCGCCGTGGCCATGGCCGGCCAGGGCGCCAAGGTGATCGCCGTCGACCCGTCGGCCGACGCGGTGGCCGGCGCCCGGCGGGCGGCGGACCGGGCCGGGGTCCGGGTCGAGGTCCACCACGGTGACCCGGCCGAGCTGCCGTTCGTGCGGGCCGACTCGATCGACGTCGCCGTCGCCGCCTGGGGGCTGGCCCGCGTCGACGACCTCAGCCGGGTGTTCCGCCAGGTCCACCGGGTGCTGCGGACGGAGGGGCCGCTCGTGCTCTCCCTCCCCCACCCGGCCTGGTTCGCGCTCGCCCAGGGCCGCAGCTGGTTCGACCGCTCCCCGGTCGACGGCATCCGCCCCCGCACCGTCGCCGACCTGTTCACCGCGCTGGGGAGGGCCGGCTTCCGGGTCGACACCCTGATCGAGCCCGAGCCCCCGGGCGGCGGCGCCCGCGTGCCGACCACGCTCGTCGTGCGGGCGAGGAAGGTCGGGACCTAGCCGCCGCGGCGGCGCCGTTCAGTCGCCGGCCGCCCGGCGCCCGGCCCACCAGGCGTCGAGGCGGCGGAGGGCCTCCTCCTCGCCGAGCGGCCCCTCCTCGAGGCGCAGCTCGAGCAGGAACGCGAGCGCCTCGCCCACCACCCGGCCGGGCGGCACGCCGAGGTGGGCCATCACCTGGCGGCCGTCGAGGTCGGGCCGGATGGCGGCCAGCTCCTCCCTGGCCCGCAGCTCGGCGATCCGCTCCTCGAGCTCGTCCATGCGCCGGTCGAGGGCCTTGGCCTTGCGCAGGTTGCGGGTCGTGCAGTCGCACCTCGTCAGCTCGATGAGCTCGTCGAGCTGGTCGCCGGCGTCGCGCACGAACCGGCGGACGGCGCTGTCGGTCCACCCCATCTTGTAGGTGTGGAACCGCAGGTGGAGGAACACGAGGCGGCTGACCTGCTCGACGTCGTCAGTCGGGTAGCGCAGCGCCTGCATCCGCTCGCGGGTCATGCGGGCCCCGACCACCTCGTGGTGGTGGAAGCTGACCCCGCCGGGGCCGATCGAGCGGGTCTTCGGCTTGCCGACGTCGTGGAACAGGGCGGCCAGGCGGGTGACCCGGTGCTCGGGGCGGACCTTCTCGACGACGGCGATCGTGTGGGCCAGCACGTCCTTGTGCCGGTGGATCGGGTCCTGCTCCAGCCGCAGCCCGGGCAGCTCGGGGAGGAACTCGTCGGCCAGGCCCGTGTCGCAGAGGAACCACAGGCCGGCGCCCGGCTCGGGGACCGTCACCAGCTTGTCGAGCTCGTCGCGGACCCGCTCGGCCGACACGATCTCCAGGCGGGGGTGCATGGCCCGCACGGCGGCCACCAGCTCGGGCTCGGGCACCAGCCCGTAGCCGGCGAGGAAGCGGGCGGCCCTGAGCATGCGCAGCGGGTCGTCGCCGAAGGACACCTCGGGGTCGAGCGGGGTCCGCAGGCGCCCGGCGGCGAGGTCGGCGGCGCCGCCGAACGGGTCGATCAGGCGGGGCTCGGGCAGGGCGATGGCCATGGCGTTGACCGTGAAGTCCCGCCGGGAGAGGTCGGCGTCGACGGCGTCGGCGAAGGCCACGTCGGGCTTGCGGGAGTCGGGCCGGTAGGCGTCGGCCCGGTGGGTCGTCACCTCGTAGGTGCGCCCGTCCTTCTTCATCGCCACCGTGCCGAACCGCTCGCCCTGGGCCCACACGGCGTCGGCCCAGCCGGCGACGACCCGCCTGGTCTCGTCGGGGCGGGCGTCGGTGGTGAGGTCGAGGTCGCCGCTCAGCTCCCGGCCGAGCAGCAGGTCCCTGACCACCCCGCCGACGAGGTAGACGCGCCGCCCGGCCCGCTCGAAGCGCTCGGCCAGCGGGCGGACCTCGTCGAGCACGGCCCGGAGCCGCTCGGGGACCACGGCCCCACCGTAGCGACCGGGGCGGGACCGGCCGCCTGGCTCAGTACGGCGCCGTCAGGCCGGCGGCCTGGAGGGCGATGCGCAGGTCCTCGGGCCGGGACGCGGCCGCCAGCGCGTCGCGCAGGCTCACCATGCCGTCCTTGTAGAGGTCGAACAGGCTCTGGTCGAAGGTCTGCATCCCGTAGTACTCGCCCTCGCTGATCAGCTGCTCGAGGGCGTCGTCGTTGCCGTCGACGATGGCGTCGTACACCCGGTTGGTGCCGACCAGCACCTCCACGGCCGGCGTCCTGCCCTTGCCGTCGGCCCGCTCCAGCAGCCGCTGGCTGATCACGCCCCGCAGCGAGTGGGCCAGCAGCAGCCGCACCTGGCGGTGCTGCTGGGACGGGAAGAAGTCGACCACCCGCTTCACCGTCTCGACCGCGCTGGTCGTCCGCATGGTCGAGATCACGAGGTTGCCGGTGTCGGCGGCCGTCAGCGCCAGCCACATGACCTCGGCGTCGGGCACCTCGGACAGGTAGATCACGTCCGGGTCCTGGCGGGTGGCCCGGCGGAGGGCGTCGGCGAAGCCGATCGTGTCGGTCCCGATCTCCCGCTGGGTGACGATCGACTGCTTGTCGGGGTGCAGCACCTCGATCGGGTCCTCGATCGTGATGATGTGGGCCTCGACCCGCTGGTTCAGGTGGTCGAGCAGCGCCGCGACCGTGGTCGTCTTGCCCGACGAGGCCGGGCCGGTGACGAGCACGAGGCCCCGCAGGGTGTCGACCAGGCGGGTGACGACCGGCGGCATGGCCAGCGCGTCGTAGGTCGGCATCCCGGGGGTGACCACCCGGAACACGAGCCCGACCGTCCCCCGCTGGCGGTGCACGTTGACCCGGAAGCGGCCGACGCCGGGGAGGCTGTGGGCGAAGTCGGCCTCGGCCGTCTCGGTGAACTCCTGGGCCCGGCCCGGCGGGAGGATCTCCCTGGCGATGCGGTCGACGTCGGCGGGGGTGACGGGGTCGAACGGCGCGGCGACGAGCTTCCCGTCCACCCTGACGCGGGGAGGGCCGCCGACCTTGACGTGCAGGTCAGATCCGCGCTGCTCCATGAGGTGCGCCAGGAGCGTGCTCAGGTCGACCACAAGGTGTCCCCTCTGTTCCCCTTCGTCGGCGGTCGCGGATGGGCGGCCGAGCTCGGCCGTGCATCCCTATCGCCCGGTCAGGTGGGGTCGTTGAGGGAATCGCGCTGCCGGCGGAGGGCGGCCGCGGCCACCACGGCCCGGCCGGGACCGCCGTTCGTGGCCGGCTCCGGGCGCCACGATCCGCCGGCCAGCGCGGCGAGGCAGGCGCCGGCCGAGGAGGCCAGCCCCTCGAGGTCGTAGCCCCCCTCGAGGAAGGCGAGGCGACGGCCCGGCGGGACCAGCGCGGCGAGGCGGGCGGTCAGGTCGGCGTAGTCGCCGGCCGAGAGCGCCAGCCCGGTGAGCGGGTCGCGGCGGTGGGCGTCGAAGCCGGCCGAGAGGAGCAGCCACGTCGGCCGGAAGGCCTCGGCGAGGGGCAGCACGACCTCGTCGAGGGCGGCGAGGTAGACGTCGCCGGTGGTCCCGGCCGGGAACGGCAGGTTGACGGTGGCGCCGGCGCCGTCGCCCCGCCCGGTCTCGTCGAGCGTGCCCGTGCCCGGGTAGAGCGGCCACTCGTGCATCGAGACGTAGACGACCCTCGGGTCCTCGTAGAACACGTCCTGGGTGCCGTTGCCGTGGTGGGCGTCGTAGTCGACGACGAGCACCCGCTCGCCCCGGTCGGCCAGCGCCGCCGCCGTGACGGCGACGTTGTTGAACAGGCAGAAGCCCATGGCC
Source organism: Acidimicrobiales bacterium (assembly GCA_036399815.1). Taxonomy (NCBI): domain Bacteria; kingdom Bacillati; phylum Actinomycetota; class Acidimicrobiia; order Acidimicrobiales; species Acidimicrobiales bacterium. The sequence goes on along the minus strand of DASWMK010000057.1, from coordinate 29,771 downwards.
CGGGTGGCGGTGGCGTGGTGGCCGGGCGGGCGCACGGCGCAGAAGGCGGCGTCGGCCTCGCCCCGCTCCAGGCGCTCCACCGCGTCGAGGCCGGCGCCGGCGGCGAGGGCGGCGACCTCGTAGGACGACGCCCCGGCCACCGTGTCGGCGTCGATGCGGCCGCCGCCGCCCCCGCAGAGGCGCTCGACGGCGGCGACGAAGCGCTCGCTGTGGACCCTCGTCAGCTCCTCGGTCGTCGCCGGGCGGGGGCTGACCGGGACGAGGGCCTCGCCCACGCCGGCCGCCTTCACGCCGGCGACCACCGCGTCCAGGCGGGCGGGCCGCTCCGGGTGCCCGACGCCGGTGTCGTGGTCGAGGTAGCGCGGTGACGTGGAGAACAGGACGGCCACCGCGACGGAGGCTACCGCCGCGTGCCCCGGCCCGACCGGCGGGCGGCCGTATCCTCGGCCCGAGGATGACCAGTCTCCCCGCCCGTCCCCGGTGAGCCGGCTGGACACCCGGTCCTGGACCGAGGAGCGGCTGCGGGTCAGCCGCTGGCGCAGCGACCCCAGCGTCGGGTACCTGGCGCCGCAGGCCGACGCCGCCGTGCCGACGGCCGCCGTCCGGCGCTGCCTCGCCCGCCTGGCCGGCCACGGGGTGGTCGAGGTCGTCACCGCCGCGCTGACCCCGCCCGAGCAGGCCGGGTTCCTCGCCGCCGGCTTCACGGTGCGGGAGCGGCTCCACCTGCTGGCGCGGGACCTGTCCGACCTGCCCGACGAGCCCGAGGTGCCGGCCGAGGTCCGCCTCCGCCGGGGCCACCGGACCGACCGGCGGGCCGTCCTCGCCGTCGACCAGCTGGCCTTCCCGCCGTTCTGGCGCCTCGACGGCCCCGGCCTCCAGGAGGCGATCTCGGCCACCCCGGCCAGCCGGCTCCGGGTGGCCGTCGACCCGACCCTCGTCGGGTACGCCGTCTCGGGCCGGGCCGGCGCCAGGGGGTACCTCCAGCGCCTGGCCGTGCACCCCGACCACCACGGCCGGGGCATCGGCGCCGCCCTCGTGGTCGACGGGCTGCGGTGGATGCGCCGGCACGGCGGGGAGCGGGCCGTCGTCAACACCCAGGAGCAGAACGAGGCCGCCCTGCGCCTCTACCTGCGCCTCGGGTTCCGCCTCCAGCCCGGCGGGCTGGCCGTGCTGTGGACGGTGCTCGACCCGTCGGCCGAGCGCCGCCTCCCGCCGCCGTGAGCGCCCGGCGGGCGGCGGCGGTCGTCGCCGCGGCCCTGGCCGCCGCCGTGGCCGTGCTGCCGGCGCCCGTGCCGGCGGGCGCCCAGGAGGGCGGCGCGCCCCGGCTGGCGCTCGTCGAGCAGACCGCCTGGTCCCGGCCCGACGGCGAGTTCCGGGCCAGGGTGAGCGCCGACGGGCTGCCGGCCGACACGGGCGAGGTCGAGCTGGCGCTGACGGTCTACGGGAGGGTGACGTTCAGGTCCACGTTCGCGGCGACCCTGGACGGCGAGCAGCTGGGCTCGCCGGTGGCCGTCGTGGCCCGGGCGTGGGACGAGGCCGACCCCGACGGGAACGGCACCGCCGAGGTGGCGGTGGACCTCGGCGCCGGCGGCCTCGACCTCGGCACGGGTGGCGGCGTCCACCCCGTCACCCTCGACCTGCGCACCCCGGCCTCGGCCGAGTCCCTCACCCGGGTCGTCACCCACCTGGTGGTCGTGCCCGGCGGCGACGACGAGTCGCCCGACCTGCTGGCCGCCCTCGTGCTCCCCTTCCGCGCCCCGCCGAGCCTCACCCCCGAGGGCGGCACCGAGGTGTCGCCGGACGCCGAGGCCGCCCTCGGCGTCCTGGCCGACGCCCTCGACACCCACCCCGACGTCGCCCTCACCCTGGCGCCGACGCCCGAGACCGTCGACGCCCTGGCCGGCGGCACCGACGCCCAGGTCGGCGTGCTCGACGCCCTGCGCTCGGCCGTCGACGACCGCCAGGTGCTCGGGCGCCCGTACGTCGACCTCGACCTGCCCGCCTGGGTGGCCGCCGGGCTCGGGCCCGAGGCCGGCGCCGAGCTGACCAGGGGCACCGACGTGATCGCCGACCAGCTGTCGGTGCGCCCCGACGCCAGGACCTGGATCGCCGGGCCGACGACCACGCCGGCCGCGCTGGCCCAGCTCCGGGACCTCGGCGTCGATCAGGTGGTGCTGCCCGAGGCGACCCTCCAGCCCCTCGACGAGACCGTGTTCAACCGCACCCTGACCTCGCCGTTCACGGTGAGGGGCGAGACCGACCGGGCCCAGGCGGCCGTCGCCGCCGACGCCGGCCTGGCCGCCCACTTCACGGCCACCGCCGACCCGGTCCTCAACGCCCACCGCCTCCTCGCCGACCTCGCCGTCCTCTTCTTCGACTCGCCGGGCACGGTCAGGGGCGTGGCCGTCGTGGCCCCCGACACCTGGGCGCCCGACGCCGCCTTCCTCGACGCGCTGCTCGCCGGCCTGGCCTCGCCCGCCTCGGTGGTCCGCCCGGTCGACGTCGACGAGCTGTTCCGCGACGTCGCCCCGGCCGTCGACGCGTCCGGCGAACGGCTGACCAGGGACCTCCTCCCCGCCGCGCCGGCGCCGTCGCTCGCCGGGTACGCCGACCGCCTCCGCCTCACCCGCCTCGCGCTCGTCGGCTACCGGTCGATGATCGGGCCGGTCAACCCCCGCTTCGACGAGCTCGAGCGCCGCCTCCTCGTGTCGGGGTCCGAGGCGCTCACCCCCGAGCAGCGCGACGACTACGTCGACGCCGTGGTCGCCGCCATCGACCGGGAGACCGGCGCCGTCCAGGTGCCCGGCAACCGCTCGATCACGATCACCGCCCGCCGGGGGCGGCTGCCGCTGACGTTCCGCAACGACGCGGGCTACCCCGTCGACGTCACCGTCCAGCTCGACAGCGACAACAAGCTGGCCTTCCCCGAGGGCGAGTCGTTCCCGCTGGAGCTGGCCGAGGGGACGACCCGCCTCGAGGTCGTCGTCGAGGCCAGGACCTCGGGCACCAGCCGGGTCGAAGTGCGCCTGACCTCCCCGGACGGCCTGCTCCAGCTGGGCACGACCCGGCTGACGGTGCGGTCGACGGCCGTGTCGGGGGTCGGCATCGTGCTGTCGGCCGGGGCGCTCGTGTTCCTGCTGGCGTGGTGGGCGCGGCACTGGCGCGGCACCCGCCGGCGGCGCCGCCTCGTGGGGGCCGCCGCGCCGGGCCAGGACTAACCTCCGCGGTCCATGCCCGTGCGCATCGTGACCGACAGCTCGTGCGACCTGCCCCAGGAGCTGGCGGACCAGCTGGGCATCGAGATCGTGCCGCTGAGCGTGCGGTTCGGCGAGGAGGAGCTGGTCGACCGGCGGGAGCTGTCGACCAAGGAGTTCTGGGCCAGGTGCGCCCGCTCGGCCGTCCTCCCGGAGACGGCCGCCCCGCCGCCCGGCGAGTTCGAGGCCGCCTACCGGCGCCTCGCCGACCAGGGCGCCGACGGCATCGTGTGCGTCGCGCTGTCGGGTGCGCTGTCGGCGACCATCCAGGCCGCCGAGGTGGCGGCCAAGGCCGTGGCCGGCGACCTCGCCGTGCGGGTGGTCGACTCCCGCTCGGTGACCATGGGCCTCGGGATGATGGCCGTGACCGCCGCCCGCCTGGCCGCCGACGGGCGCGACCTCGACACGGTGGCCACCGCCGTCGAGGACCTCGTCGCCCGCACCCGCGTCTACGGCGCCCTCGACACGCTCGACAACCTCAAGAAGGGCGGCCGCATCGGCGGCGCCCAGGCCGCGCTCGGGTCGCTGCTGTCGATCAAGCCGGTGATCGAGGTGCGCGACGGCAAGGTCGAGCCCGAGTCCCGCCAGCGCACGAGGACCAAGGCGCTCGCCTACCTCGTGGACAAGGTGCGCCAGCAGGGCCGGGTCGAGAACCTGGCCGTCATGCACGCCGACGCCGACGACGTGGACGACTTCGTCGCCCGCCTCGGCCCGCTCTACGACGGCGAGGTGGTGGTCGGCGAGATCGGCCCGGTCATCGGCACCCACGCCGGCCGGGGGGCCATGGGGGTCGTGTTCCAGGTCCGGGACGGCGCCCAGGAGTGAACGGCTCCGGCGGGTGGGCCGGGGGTACGGTGGCCGCCGCGTGGCCAGCCCCGCTCCCCTGCCGTCGCAGGACCTCACCGACCGCCTGATCGTCGGCCGCTACCGGTTGGTCCGCCGCCTCGCCACCGGCGGCATGGCCCAGGTGTGGGAGGGGGTCGACGAGGTCCTCGCCCGGCCGGTGGCGGTGAAGATCCTCCACGCCCACCTGGCCGCCGACCGGTCCTTCGTCGAGCGGTTCAGGGCCGAGGCCATCGCCGCCGCCCGGCTGTCGCACCCGTCGATCGTGTCGATCTTCGACACCTGCTCCGACGACGGCGTCGAGGCCATCGTCATGGAGCTGGTGCGGGGGGCGACCCTGCGCGACCGCCTCGACCGGTCGGGCCCGCTGGCGCCGTCGGACGCCATCGACGTGATCGGGCAGGTGGCCGACGCGCTGGAGGTCGCCCACCGCCGGGGGGTCGTGCACCGCGACGTCAAGCCGGCCAACATCCTGCTGTCCGAGGACGGCCGGGTGATGGTCGGCGACTTCGGCATCGCCAAGGCGGTCGACATCGGCGACCTCACCGAGACCGGCGCCATGCTCGGGACGGCCAAGTACCTCTCGCCCGAGCAGGTCGGCGGCGAGCCGGTCACCCCCCGCAGCGACGTGTACTCGCTCGGCGTCGTCCTCTACGAGGTGCTGACCGGCCGGGCCCCGTTCGAGGCCGACAGCGAGGTGGCGACGGCCCTGGCCCGGCTGCACCGCGACCCGCTGCCTCCCCGGTCGGTGCGGGCCGGGGTGCCCAGGCGGCTGGAGGCCGTGGTGCTGCGGGCCATGGCCCGCGAGGCCCAGGCCCGCTACGCCACCGCCGGCGACTTCCGGGCCGCGCTGCTGGCCGCCGACCCGGGCCGGGACGGCGACCTCACGGCCTGGACGGCGCCCGAGCCCCACACGCCGCCGACCGGCGCGCCGTCGTTCCGCCAGACCGAGCGGCGCTGGCTGGTGCCGGTCGTCCTCGTCGTCCTGCTGGCCGTGGGCCTCGGCGTCGCCGGGGTGCTGCTGTCGAGGACCGGCACCGGCCAGGACCTGTTCGGGCGGGCCAGAGACGCGGTCGGCGTCGATCCCGGCCCCGGCACCCAGCCGCCGCCGTCGGCCATCGTCGAGGTGACGATCCTCGACCCGCCGCCGGGTGACGGTCGCGAGAACGACGAGGACGTGGGCCGGCTGCTCGACGGCGACCCGTCGACGGCGTGGACCTCGGAGGGCTACGAGCAGCGGACGCTCGCCGGGAAGCCGGGGGTCGGGCTCGTCCTCCGCCTCGACCGGGCCGGGCGGGCCGGCACCTTGCGGGTGGTGGCCCAGAGCACCGGGTGGGCGGCGTCGGTCTACGTGGCCGAGCAGCCCGGCACGACCCTCGAGGACTGGGGCCAGCCGGTGGCCGCCCGCGACGCCCTGGGCGACACCGCCGAGTTCGACCTCGGCGAGGCCGAGGGCTCCTACCTGCTGCTCTGGGTCACCGACCCGGGCGAGCTGGGCAGCGACGGCCGCTACCGCGTCATCCTCGACGAGCTGTCCCTGGGCTGAGCGCGGCCCGCCGCTACGCTCCGCCGATCACGCCCGAGGCGGACGACCGCACCCTGGTGGACGCGGCCCGGGACGGCGACCGGGCGGCCCTCGACGCGCTGCTGCGCCGCCACTACGACCGGGTCCACGCCGTGTGCCGGCGGCTCACCGGGAACGACGCCGACGCGCTCGACGCCGCCCAGGAGGCGCTGATCGCCATCGTCCGCGGCCTCCCCCGCTTCGACGGCCGGTCGGCGTTCTCCACGTGGTGCTACCGGGTGGCGACCAACGCCGCCCTCGACGAGGTCCGCCGCCGTCGGCGCCGGCCCGACCCCGGCCTGCCCGAGGACCGCCCCGGGGAGGAGGCGGTGGCCGGCGGGGTCGACGACGCCGCCGTGGCCAAGGTCGACGTCGACGCCGCGCTCGCCGGCCTGGCCCCCGAGTTCCGGGCCGCGGTCGTGCTCCGCGACCTGTGCGGGCTCGACTACGCCGAGATCGCCGAGGTGCTCGACATCCCTCCCGGTACCGTCCGCTCCCGGATCGCCAGGGGCCGGGCGGCGCTGGCCGATCGCCTGGCCGGGAACCCGGGCCCCGGCTCGCCTCGTCCAACCCCCGCGAGATGACCGAACCCGGCTCCCCCACCGACGAGCAGCTGTCCGCCTACCTGGACGGCGAGCTGGCGCCCGACGAGGCGACGGCCGTCGAGGCGCGCCTGGCGGCCGACGGCGCGGCGAGGGACCGGCTGGACGCGCTGGCCCGGGCGGCGGCCGCCGTCGCCGCCCCCGTGACGCCCCCGCCCGCCGCCGTCAGGTCGAAGGCCGTGGCCGTGGCGATGGCCGCCGCCGCATCGGGCGCCACCGGGGACGGTGCCGTCGCCCCGGTCGTCGACGTCGCCCGCCGCCGGCGCTGGTCCACCGCCATCCTGTCGGCCGCGGCCGTCCTCGTGGTGTTGGCCCTCGCCGTCCCGCTGCTGCGGGGCGCAGCCGACCCCGACGAGGACGCCGGCACCGCAGCCAGCGGGCCGGTGGCCGAGGACCGGGCCGGGGGCGGCGCCGCGGAGGCCACCCAGGACCTCGACACGGCCGGGGCCGGCGCCGCCGCGGGGGCGGACGCCATCCCCGACCTGGGCGAGGTGTCGTCGACCGAGGAGCTGGCCGCCGTCACGCGCGACGCCCTGCCGGCGCCCTCCGTGGCGTCGCACTCTGCGCCCGGCGCGACCACCGAGGCCGGGGACGGCGGCGGCGACGAGTCGGCCGCCATGCTCACCGCCTGCGACGAGCTCACCCCGGAGGACGTCGGCGTCGACGGGACGCGCAGCGGCACGGCCACGGCGACGTACCGGGGGACGCCGGTGGTCGTGCAGGTCTTCGACACCGACGACGGCCGGCGGCTGGTCGTCGCCGTCGACGCCGGGGCGTGCGCCGTCCTCGCTGGCCCCGTCCCCCTCGCGCCCTGACGCCAGGTTTAGGCGGAGCCGCCCCGGACTACGCTCCGGCCATGGCGCACCCGGCTGGGGCCCCCGAGGACGGCTCGTCGACGCGGCTGTCGATCCCCGACGACTGGCCGGCCCAGGCCGCCGACACGGTCGTCCGCGTCGTCGGCCAGGTGCGCGACCGCACGACCGGCCCGGCCATCACCGTGGCGCGCGGCATCGTCTACGGGCTGCTCGCCGCCATCGCCGGCATCGTCGCCTTCGTGCTCCTCGTCGCCGCGCTCGTCCGGCTGGTCGACGTGCTGGTGCCGGGCGAGGTGTGGTCCGCCCACCTGATCGTCGGCGCCGTGCTCACCTTGGCCGGGCTGCTGCTGTGGCGGAAGCGCCGGGCGCCGGCCGCAGCCTGACCGGGAATCCGGCCGGCCGCCCGCACGTTCGGCGCGGTCGCCACCCAGCGAGGGAGCACCACCCGTGAACGACCTGCGGAACGTCATCATCATCGGCTCCGGCCCGGCCGGCCTCACCGCCGCCGTGTACACGGCCAGGGCCAACCTGTCGCCCCTCGTCCTCGAGGGCGAGCCGTCGTCGACGAGCGACCAGCCCGGGGGCCAGCTCATGCTGACCACCGAGGTCGAGAACTTCCCCGGCTTCCCAGAGGGGATCATGGGCCCCGAGCTCATGCTCCGCTTCCGGGAGCAGGCCATGCGCTTCGGCGCCGACATCCGCACCGAGCGGGTGTCCCGCGTCGACCTGTCGTCCCGGCCGTTCAAGGTCTGGGTCGGCGACCCGGATGCCGCAGAACCGACGTACACCGCGAAGAGTGTGATCGTGTCGACTGGGGCGCGGTCACTCATGCTCGGCCTGGAGAACGAGCGCCGGCTGCTCGGCTACGGCGTGTCGACGTGCGCCACCTGCGACGGCTTCTTCTTCCGGGACCGCCCCATCGTCGTCGTCGGCGGCGGCGACTCGGCCCTGGAGGAGGCCCTCTTCCTGACGAAGTTCGCCTCCGAGGTGACCGTCGTGCACCGACGTTCGGAGCTGCGGGCGTCGAAGATCATGCAGGAGCGGGCGTTCAAGAACGACAAGATCCGCTTCGTCTGGGACTCGGTGGTCCTCGACATCCTCGGCGACACGACCGTCGAGGGGGTCCGGCTCCGCAACGTGAAGACCGCCGAGGAGCACGACCTGGCCGCCGGCGGCGTGTTCGTCGCCATCGGCCACGCCCCGAACACGGCGCTGTTCGCCGGCCAGCTCGACATGGACGACGCCGGCTACCTGGTGGTCGGCCCGGGCACGGCCACGAACGTCCCCGGGGTGTTCGCGGCGGGCGACGTCGCCGACCACACCTACCGCCAGGCCATCACCGCCGCCGGCACCGGCTGCATGGCGGCCATCGACCTCGAGCGCTGGCTGGAGGCGCACGGCGAGCACGAGATGGCCACCGAGACGACCTGGTAGCGCGGAATTCGCCGCGGCGCCGCCGTGTTGGCCGTCGTGAGCACCCGAGGAGAGGAACCACGCAATGGCCACCGACATCGCCACCCTCACCGCCGGCAGCTTCGACGAGGAGCTGAAGGCCGCGACCGAGCCGGTCGTCGTCGACTTCTGGGCCGAGTGGTGCGGGCCGTGCAAGATGATCGCCCCGATCCTCGAGGACATCGCCGCCGAGCAGGCCGGCAAGCTGCGGGTGGCGAAGCTGAACATCGACGAGCACCCCGACCTGGCCCGCCGCTACGGCGTGATGAGCATCCCGACGCTCATCGTCTTCAAGGAGGGCGAGCCGGTGAAGCGCCTGGTCGGCGCCAAGGGCAAGGCCCAGCTGCTCCAGGAGCTCTCCGAGTTCGTCTGATCGACTGATCGCCGGCGCTCCGGCCGGCCCGGGCGGGGAAGAATGGCGGTCGTGCCTGTCGACGACGGCCTCCCCCTCGGATCGCAGAGCCCGCCGGAAGCGGTGAAGGACCTCCAGCACCGGCTCGTCGCCCTCGGCTTCGACGCGGACGACGAGCCGGGCGCGTTCGGGGCCACCACCGAGGCCGCCGTCCGGGCCTTCCAGCAGAGCCGCGGCCTCCGGGTCGACGGCATCTGCGGCCGCCAGACCTGGGCCGCGCTCGTCGAGGCCGGGTACCGGCTCGGCGATCGCCTGCTCTACCTGCGCTCCCCCATGCTGCGGGGCGAGGACGTGCACGACCTCCAGCTGCGGCTCGGCGCGCTTGGCTTCGACGCCGGCCGGGTCGACGGGATCTTCGGGCCCCGCACGGCGGCCGCCGTCACCGACTTCCAGAAGAACGCCGGCCTCGGCGCCGACGGGATCTGCGGGCCCGACAGCGTCCACACCCTGGTGCGGCTGGGCGCCAAGGTCGGGTCCCCGGCGCACGTGGCCGTCGTGCGCGAGCGGGAGACCCTGCGCCAGGCCCCGAAGCGGCTGGCCGAGCGGCGGGTCGCCGTCGGCGAGACCGGCGGGGTGGCGGCCCTGGCCGACGCGGTCGCACGGGCCCTCCACGACGTCGGGGCGACCGTCCTCACCGTCCACCACCCCGACCAGTCGGCCCACGCCAGGGAGGCGAACGAGTTCGCCGCCGACGCCTACGTCGGCCTGACCGCCGGCGGGCCGGGGTGCTCGGTCGCCTTCTACGCCGCTCGAGGGTTCGAGTCGACCGGCGGGCGCCGCCTGGCCGAGCTCCTCTGCGAAGAGGTCGCGCCGGTGCTCGACGCCGGCCCGGCAGCGCCGACCGGGATGCGCCTTCCAGTGCTGCGTGAGACCCGGATGCCGGCCACCTGGTGCGAGCTCGGCCCTCCTGCCCTGGTCGTGGCCCGGTCTGCAGCGGTGGTCGAGGCCTTGGCCCGTGCTCTCACCCGCTGGGTCGAGACTCCGGTGCAGGCCGACGGTTCTCCACAGGGTTAACCACACCGTGGGGAGAACTTCGAGTTGAGGATCACGCTGGCCGGTGCGGCCCGCGACCCTCAACCAGCAGGTGAGGCTTCCGTCATCGCCCGGTAGATGCGCTCGAGGTCCTCGAGGTCGGCGAACTCGATCACCACCCTGCCCCGCTTGGCGCCCATCGTCACCTGCACCCTCGTGTCGAGCTGGGACGACAGCAGCTCCTCGAGCTCGAGCAGGCCGGGAGGGCGCAGCCGGCGGGTGGCCGGCTCCGGGAGCGAAAGGCCCCGCTCGGACCGGGCCCGCACCGCCTCCTCCACCTGGCGCACCGACCACCCCTCGGCCACGGCCCGGCGGGCCAGCTGCTCCTGGAAGGAGCGGTCGGGGGTGCCGAGCAGGGCGCGGGCGTGGCCGGCGGACAGCTGGCCGTCGGCCACGAGCCGCTGGATGGATGGCGGCAGCTGGAACAGCCGGAGCGTGTTGCTGACCGCCACCCGGCTCTTGCCGACCCGGGCCGCGACCTGGTCGTGGGTGAGGTGGAAGTCCTCGATGAGCTGCTGGTAGGCGGCCGCCTCCTCCAGGGCGTTGAGGTCCTGGCGGTGGAGGTTCTCGACGAGGGCCTGCTCGAGCGCCCTGGCGTCGGCGACGTCGCGGACGAGGGCGGGGATCGTCGGCAGGCCGGCCCGCTTGGCCGCCCGCCACCGCCGCTCGCCGGCGATGAGCTCGTAGCCGCCCTCGGGGTCGACCCGCACGAGCACGGGCTGGAGGACGCCGAGCTCGCGGACCGACGCCGTCAGTGCGTCGAGCGACTCCTCGTCGAAGTGGGCCCTCGGCTGGTACCGGTTCGGGTGGACGTCGCTGACCGCCAGCTCCCGCAGCTCGCCCCGCCCCGTCGCGCCCCGGGGCTCGCCGTCGACGTCGGGGGGGATCAGCGCCCCCAGGCCCCTACCCAACCCGCTGCGGCGCTCCACCGCTGACCTCCTTGGCCAGCTCCCGGTAGGCGATGGCGCCGCGGGAGGTGGCGTCGAACGTGGTGATCGGTTGACCGAAGGACGGCGCCTCGGAGAGGCGCACGGTCCTCGGCACGACGTTGCGGCAGACCTTGGGGCCGAAGTGCGCCCGCACCTCGCGCGCCACCTGGTCGGAGAGCTTGGTCCTGGCGTCGTACATGACGAGCACGATGGCGGTGACCTCGAGGGACGGGTTGAGGTTGCGCTGCACGAGGCTGACGTTGCGCAGGAGCTGGCCGAGCCCCTCGAGCGCGTAGTACTCGCACTGGATGGGCACGAGCACCTCGGTGGCCGCCGCCAGGCCGTTGACCGTCAGCAGGCCGAGCGAGGGCGGGCAGTCGATGAGGACGTAGTCGTAGTCGTCCCGCACCTCCTCGAGCGCCCGCCGCAGCTTCAGCTCCCGGCTGAAGGCGGGGACGAGCTCGATCTCGGCGCCGGCGAGGTCCAGGCTGGCCGGGGCGACGAACAGGTTCCGGATCGAGGTGGCCTCGACGCAGTCCTCGAGCGGCGTGTCGTGGAGGATGACGTCGTACATCGAGGCCTGGAGGTTGCGGGGGTTGAGGCCGAGGCCGGTGCTGGCGTTGCCCTGCGGGTCGAGGTCGACGATCAGCACCCGGTAGCCGAGCTCGGCCAGGCAGGCGCCGAGGTTGACTGCGGTCGTCGTCTTGCCGACGCCGCCCTTCTGGTTGGCGACGGCGATGAACCGGGGGAGCGGGCGCAGGAACGGCGGCGCCGGCGGCGGTGCGACGGGCTCCTCGGCCTCGACCGGCAGCGCCTCCGCCCCCGGCAGGTCGGCCTCCTCGGCCGGCGCCGGCGGCGTCTCGACGGTCCCGTTCGACCCGGCCAGCTGCTCGACGATCGCCCGGCCCCTGGCCAGCAGCTCGTCCTCGCCGTCGGGTCCCACGCGGGTCATCCTCGCCGCCCCACCTACCAGAAGCAAGCACCCTCGACCTCCCGGGGCCGCGGGGCCGGGCCGAGGCAGCCGTTCCACGTGAAACAACGGCTCGAGCCTCGCCCGTTCACGCCAGCGAGCCCGCCGCCCTAAGCGCCTGTCGCTCGCCGCCGGCCCGGGGCTGTGGCAAGGCGCGCGCCGCTATCGGCTGCCGCAGCGCGAACGCACGGGTACGGCGCGGGGTGCACGCGGCGTAGCCAAACTGGCGGCCGTCGGGAGTCGTCGCGGCCATCGACGGCGTCCGCGCTGGGGGCGCCCCCCACGGGCGGCCTCCGTGCAACGAATGCTCCAGGTGGAACGTCAGCAGAGCGGTCCGGACTCGCTCGTCACCCGGCGGCGCCGAGCCGCCGGCCGCGGGAGGCGACGTGCGGCGGACGCTCCACGTGGAACGTCAGCAGAGTCCGGAGTCGTTAACCGCCCGGCGGCGCGCGCACCTGCGCTGAATCGCACGCCCCTGGCTCGCGCGTCGTGTAGCGGTCCGCGCCTGGGGCCCCGGACGCAGGGCCTCGACGTGGCGCGGACTCCCGCGGCGGTCAGCTCGGCGGCCCGCGGGGAGCGACGCACTTAGCGTTCGAGCACGGGGCCACGTGATGCAGGGGCGACGTGCGCGGCGCGGACGCCCGGACGGTCTGCCATGCCGGCCAGTATCGGCCACCCGCCGGGTCGCCGACGTTCCACGTGGAACATGAGAAGAGAGGACGCGCTTAGGAGCGACGCGCTAGCGGTCGGGGACCGGGCCACCTGACGAGGGCTCGACGTGCGCGGCGCCGACCCGCGGCGTCGGCGTTCCACGTGGAACGTCAGAAGAGGGGGCGCTTCGTAGGGACGCCGGTGCGGCGGGGGTAGCGGTCGGGGCAGGGGGCCGTCTGGCGCAGGAGCTGCACGTGGGCGGCGCCGACATCGCTGCGTTCGGTCGCCTCCAAGCCGAGCTCGGCGAGGGGGGTCGGCGGCCAGCGGTCGTCGCCGGTCGGGGGCTCGCTCACCGCCAGCCGGCCGCCGACCCGCAGGAACGGGGCGGCACACTCGGCGACGACGGCGGGCGGGCCGAAGGAGCGGGCGACGACGAGGTCGAACGCCGCCCGCAGCTCGGGGTCGCGCCCGGCCTCCTCGGCCCTGGCCTGGCGGACCTCGACCCGGTCGCCGAGTTTGAGGGTGGCGACGGCGGCAACGAGGGCGTCGCAGCGGCGGGCGCCGGCGTCGACGAGCAGCCAGCGAGTGGCGGGCCACCAGCAGGCGAGGGCCAGCCCGGGGACGCCGGCGCCGCTGCCGAGGTCGAGGCACCGGGCCGAGCCCGGGTCGCCGACGGCGCCGGCGAACGCCGCGGTGTGCTCGAGGTGGTCCTCGACCGGGGTGGGCCCGAGGAAGCCGAGCGCCTGCGCCCGCCGGAGGACGGCGAGGAGGGCCTCGTCCAGGTCAGGCGCCCTCGGCGGGCACGATCACGACTCGCCGGCGGGGCTCCTCGCCCTCGGACCTCGTGGCCACGCCGTCGATCGTGTTGACCGTGTCGTGCACGACCTTGCGGTCGGCGGGGGACATCGGCTCCAGCGCCTTGGCCACGCCCGTCGAGATCACCTGGGCGGCGACGTCGCGGGTGAACCGCTCCAGCGCCTCGCGGCGACGCTGGCGGTAGCCGCCGATGTCGACCCTGAGGCGCCCGACCGGCGGCGCCGACTGCTGGCGCTGCACGACGGTGCGGGCCAGCTCCTGCACGGCGGTGAGCGTTTGGCCCCGGGGCCCGATCAGCAGGCCGAGGTCGGCCCCGACGATCGCCACCTCCACCGTCTCCTCGTCGACCTCGTCGACCTCCACGGTGCCGTCGAGGCCGAAGGCGTCGACCAGGCCCTCGAGGAACTCGCTCGCCACCTCACCCTGTTCGCGCACGGTCATGCCGGCCGCCTCCATGGCGGGCTCCTTCCCGTCGTCGGGCGGCGCGGCCGCCTCGTCCCGGTCGCTCGTCGTCGTCCTCGCCGCCCGCGTCCCCCGGCCGCTGCCGCGACCCTCGGAGGCGCGCCGCCCGCGGCTGCGCCTGGCCCCGGTGCCACCGGCGTCGTCGCCGGCCGCTCCCTGGCCGGCCGGGCCCGCGGTGGCCTCGACCTCGGCCGTCGCCTCGCCCGCCGTGCCGGCGTCGTCCCCGTCACCGCTCGACCGCCGGCGCCGCGTGCGGCGCTCGGCCTTCGGCCTGGGCGTGGTCGGCTTGACCCTGGCCCGCACCCTGGCCTCGGTCCGCAGCCGGCCGAACAGCCCGCTCTTCGGCTCCTCCAGCACCTCGAACTCGGCGTCGGCCTCGTCGACGCCGAGCTCGTCGAGCGCGGCGTCCTTCGCCTCCTCGATGGTCCGACCGGTCGTCTCGACCCACTCCACGGCGCTACTTCCTCTTCTTCTTGCGGGGCCGCGGCTGGGTGGCCGGCGGCTGGGCCCGGCCGTTGGCGGCGGGCGGGGTGGTGGACGCCCTCGTCACGGGCCGGCGCGGCGCCCCGTCGGCGGAGCCGTCGCGGGTGACGCGGCCGATGCGCGAGGTCTTCGCCGGCGCGCCGTTCTTGGCCGACGCGCTGGTGCTGCCCGACCGCCCGACGGCGGGCTGGGGCTTGACCTTCGCCTTCGCCTCGACCGGCGGCTTGGCGCCGCGCCCGAGCGAGGGCCTGGCGGGCTTGTCGCCCTTGGCCGGCTTGGCGGTGACGTCCTTCGCCGGCACGTCGACGGGCACGGTGCCGTCGCGGTACATCGTCCTCGTGATGAACGCCTGCTGGCCCATCCGGTAGAGGTTCGAGACGAAGAAGTACAGGACGACGCCGCCCGGCAGGCCGAGGGAGATGAAGGCGAAGAAGGCCGGCATGATCCGCAGGAGCATCTGCTGCTGCGGGTTCATCGTGGCGTTCGGGTTCCGCCCGGACACCTGCTTCTGCTGGATGTAGCTCGTCGCCGCCACGAAGAGGATCAGCACGAGCAGCGGCAGGGCGTGGAGGAACCCGCCCTCGGACAGGGCCCGGCTGGCGCTGTCGGCGAGGTTGATGCCGAACGAGCGCATCTCGGTGTCGTGGGAGAGGGCCTGGTAGAGCGCGCTGCTCCGGTCGAGGTACTCGGGCCGGAACGTGTTCAGCACCTCACCGCCGGCGAGGACCGACCCGGCGGTGGCCCCGATGCCGGCCCGGTGGGTCAGCCCCGAGATCACCCGGTAGAGGACGATGAAGACCGGCGCCTGGAGCAGCAGCGGGAGGCAGCCGCCCAGCGGGTTGATCTTGTGCTCCCGGTAGAACTTCAGCAGCTCCTCGTTGAGCTTCTGCCGGTCGTCCTTGTACTGGGCCTGGAGCTTGCGCATCTCCGGCTGGAGGCGCTGCATGGCGATCATCGACCGCGTGCCCTTGAGGGTCAAGGGGGTGAGGATCACCATGACGGTGAGGGTCAGCAGGATGATGGCGACCCCGTAGGAGGGGACGAGGTCGTAGAACCACGCCAGGACCGACGCGATGAGGTCGAACACCTACGCCGCCTCTCTCTCGGGGCGCTGGGGGACGGGGTCGTAGCCGGCGCCACCCCACGGGTGGCAGCGGGCGAGGCGGCGGACGGTCAGCCAGGAGCCGCGCGCGGCGCCGTGGTGCTCGAGCGCCTCGACGGCGTAGACCGAGCACGAGGGGACGAACCGGCAGGGCGACGGCCGGCCGGCGCGCACCGCCTGGTAGCCGCGCACGAGGGCACGGAGGGCACGGGCCGGCGGCGTCACGCCGCCGCTCCGGGGATCCCTCTCACCGCTCGCTCCACACTCGCTCTCAGTCCGACGTAGTCCAGGGTGGCTGCCGCCGGGCGCACCGCGATCAGGTAGCTGCCCGGCGGGAGGCCGGCGGGGTCGGCGGCGAGCTCCCTGGTGATGGCCCGCAGCCGGCGCCGGATGCGGTTCCGCACGACGGCGGGCCCGACCGCCCGACCGACGGAGAACGCGACCCTCGGCGGCTCGGTGCCCGGCGCCGCCAGGTACGTTACCGTGACCGGCCCGCTCCGCACCCGTCGCCCGTCGGCCATGAGCGCCGCGAATGCAGCGCGGCCGCGCAGCCGCCACACCAGGCCGGGGGCCGGCCCCACGGGTCACCTCGCTCGACGGCCGGGTCAGGCGGACAGGCGGTGCCGGCCCTTCAGCCGGCGGGCCCGCAGCACGGCCCGGCCCGCCCGGGTCGACATGCGGTGCCGGAAGCCGTGCCGCTTGGCTCGGCGCCGGTTGTTGGGCTGGTAGGTGCGCTTCACGGTCTCCTCCTCGAGGCGGGCCGGGCTGCCACGAGGGCGCGCGCGGCCGGTCGGGCCGACCGGTCACGGTAGAGCCTGGACCGTCCCGGGAGCAACCGTGGACCGGCACGAACGCCGCGGACGGGGCCGCCCGGCGGCCGGCGCGCCCCGAGTGGCGCGGTGCTACCGTGCCCCGGTCGCTCCGGTCCACCCGGCGGCATCAGCCGCACCGCTTCCCCCGGCACGGTCCGATGGCGACCCGGGCTCCTCCCGGTGTTCGGTGCATTGTCCACAGTGTGTGGACGGCGTTGTGGATGCCGTCCGGCAGAGGGAGGCGTGCAGGCTGGTGGGCGAAGCGCAGGACCTGTGGAATCGGGTCGCCGACAACCTGCGAGCCCAGGTCTCCGAGGCGGTCTGGCTGTCCTCCATGCAGGACGCCGAGCCCGTCGCCTTCGACGGGCGTCGCCTCCTCCTGGCCGTGTCGAGCCCCCTCGTGAAGGACCGCCTGGACGGCCGGTACTCGCCGCTGCTGCGCGACGCCCTGGCCGAGGCGGGGTTCGCGGGGGTCGAGGTGCTGGTCGACGTGGTCGCCGTCGGCGACCCGGACCCCACCCCGCCGCCCCTCGAGCCGCCGCCGCTGGCGCCCCGGGCCGCGTTCCAGCCCGGTGGCCACGCCCCGGCCGAGGACCGCCCGCCGGTCGCGGGCCTCACGGACGCGCTGAACCCCCGCTACACGTTCGAGGCGTTCGTGACCGGCGCGTCGAACCGGTTCGCCCACGCGGCCGCGCTGTCCGTGGCCGAGACGCCGGCCCGGTCCTACAACCCGCTGTTCATCTACGGGGGAGCTGGGCTCGGCAAGACCCACCTGCTGCACGCCATCGGGCACTACGTGCGCCAGAACTATCCGGACTACCGGGTCGGCTACCTGTCGACCGAGGTGTTCACGAACGAGTTCATCGACGCCATCCGGACCAACACCGGCACGGCCTTCAAGCGCCGCTACCGCGAGCTCGACGTCCTGCTCATCGACGACATCCAGTTCCTCGAGAACAAGGAGGGGACCCAGGAGGAGTTCTTCCACACCTTCAACTCCCTCCACGGTTCCAACCGCCAGATCGTCATCTCGAGCGACCGCCAGCCGGACGCCATCGCCACCCTGGAGGACCGGCTCCGCAGCCGCTTCAAGTGGGGCCTGATCACGGACATCCAACCTCCTGATCTCGAGACCCGGCTCGCCATCCTCCGCAAGAAGGCCGAGCGGGAGAGCCGTGAGACCAGGGCGCCCGACGACGTGCTGGAGTTCATCGCCAGCCACATCACCGACAACATCCGGGTGCTCGAGGGCGCGCTCATCCGGGTGTCGGCCTACGCCAGCCTGAACAACGAGCCGCTCACGCCGGAGCTGGCCGAGCGGGTGCTGGGCGACCTCCTCACCGAGCGCCAGCCCCGGCTCATCACCCCGGCCGTCATCCTCGAGGCGACGGCGAAGATGTTCGGGTTCACCGTCGACGAGATCAAGGACCGCAGCCGCCGGCGCCCGCTCGTCACGGCCCGCCAGGTCGGCATGTACGTCTGCCGCGAGCTCACCGACCTGAGCTACCCGGCCATCGCCAGGGAGTTCGGCGGCCGGGACCACACGACCGTCATCCACGCGGTCGAGAAGATCGGCGCGCTGATGAAGGAGCGGCGCCAGATCTACAACCAGGTCACCGAGCTCATGCAGGCCATCCAGGCCGGCGACTGAGGCGGGCGGGGGAACGACGGTGGACAGGGCTGTGGGCCGACGGCCCGTCGCGGGGGACGGACGGGGCCGCGTCCACCGCGCGGCCGCCCGCCGTCACCGTCCCCGGCGTCCCGCTGTGGGAGCCTGGGGACAGCACGCGCGCTCCGGTTGCCGGCCTGACCTGCACCGCGAGGCCGCCGTCCACAATCCACAGCCCCTACTACCGGCACCGGTTCTATCTAGAGAGAAGAGCAAAGGAGAGGGCCAGTGAGGTTCCGATGCGAGCGTGACGTCCTCGCCGACGCGCTCGGCACCGCGGGGCGTGCGGTCGCCAGCCGGGGCGGCGCGCTCCCCGTGCTCTCCGGGGTGCGGGCCGAGCTGAACGGCGACACCCTGCGGCTGACCGGGAGCGACCTCGACCTCACGATCTCGGTGACCGCGCCGGTGTCGGGTGAGGCGGACGGGGTGGCCGTGATCCCGTCCCGCCTGGCGTCGGAGATCGTGCGAGCCCTCGACGCCGGCGCCGTGCACGTGGACGCCGACGACGACGAGGCGAGGATCACGGCCGGACGGTCGCAGTTCTCCGTCCGGCTGCTGCCCGCCGACGAGTTCCCCCGGGTGAGCGAGCCGGTCGGCGACGCGGTCACCCTGCACTCCGACGAGTTCGCCGCCGCGCTCCGCCAGGTCGTCCCGGCGGCCAGCGCCGACGACTCGCGCCCGATCCTCACCGGGGTGCTGCTCTCGGCCGAGGAGGACGGGCTGCGCCTGGTGGCCACCGACTCCTATCGGCTGGCCGTGCGCGACCTGGAGGGCGTCGCCGTCCTCCGGGAGGGCCAGAGCGTGCTCGTGCCGTCGCGGGCCCTGACCGAGCTGGCCAGGGTGCTGACGGGGCCGAAGGAGGTCACCCTGCGGCTGGGGGAGCGGGACGCGTCGTTCGACGTCGGCACCGTCCGCCTCACCACCCGGCTGATCGAGGGCGAGTTCCCGAACTACCGGGGCCTCATCCCGACGAGCCACCCGAACCGCCTCACGGTGGGTCGGGAGCCGCTGCTCGACGCCGTCCGCCGGGTGAAGCTCATGGCCAGGGACACGACCCCGGTGCGCCTCGCCATGCGGCCCGACGGGCTCGAGCTGCTGGCCGTCGCCCAGGACGTCGGCGAGGCCCGCGAGGAGCTCGACGCCAAGTACGAGGGGGCCGAGCTCACGGTGGCGTTCAACCCCGAGTACCTGCTCGACGGGGTGGAGGCGGCGCCCGGCGACGAGATCACCCTCGAGACGGTCGACGCCCACAAGCCGGCGCTGGTCCGCTCGGTGGAGCGCAAGGGGTTCCTCTACCTGCTCATGCCCGTGCGGGTGTCGTGACGGGGGCGACCGCCCCCTGGTGACGCCACCGTGCACCTCGGCCGGCTCTGGCTGACGGACTTCAGGAACTACGCCGAGGCCGACGTGCCCCTCGCGCCCGGGCTCACCGCCGTCGTCGGCGGCAACGGCGAGGGCAAGTCGAACCTGCTCGAGGCGGTCGGGTTCCTGGCCTCGCTGTCGTCGTTCCGGGGCGCACCGGTCGAGGCCTTGGTCCGCGTCGGCGCCGAGCGGGCGGTGGTCAGGGCCGAGGCCGAGCGGGCGGACCGCCGGCTGCTCATCGAGGCCGAGCTGGCCGGGCGGGGGACCGGCGCGGACCGGCGGGGCGTGCGCACGAGGGTGCAGGTGAACCGCCAGCGGCTGGGCCGGGCGAGGGACCTGCTCGGCGCGCTGCGGGTGACGGTGTTCTCCCCGGACGACCTCACGCTGGTGAAGGGCGGCCCGGCCGAGCGCCGGCGGTTCCTCGACGACACGCTCGTCGCCCTGGCCGCCCGGTACGACGCCGTGCGCGCCGACGTGGAGCGGGTGCTGCGCCAGCGCAACGCGCTCCTCCGCCAGGCCGGCGGCCGCCTGTCGGACGGGGTGGCCGCCACCCTCGACGTGTGGGACGCCAAGCTGGTCGAGCACGGCGAGGCCCTGGCCAGGGGACGGGCCGGCCTGGTCGCCCGGCTGGAGCCCGAGCTCGGCAAGGCCTACGACCAGGTGGCGTCGACGTCGGCCGACGTGCAGGTCGCCTACGACGCGCCGTGGATGGCCGAGGGGCTGGCGCCGGCGCTCGCCGCGGCCCGGACCGAGGAGGTGCGGCGGGGGGTGAGCCTGGTCGGCCCGCACCGCGACGAGCTGGTCGTGCGCCTCGGCGGGCTCCCGGCCCGCACCCACGCGTCCCAGGGCGAGCAGCGGTCGCTGGCCCTCGCCCTGCGTCTCGCCGCGCACGCGGTCGTCACCGACGCCGTCGGCACGCCACCCGTGCTCCTCCTCGACGACGTGTTCTCCGAGCTCGACCCCGACCGCAGCGCGGCCCTGCTCGCCCACCTCCCGGCCGGCCAGGCGGTGCTGACGACGGCCGGCCCGCTGCCCGCCGACGCCCATCCCGAGCTGGTGCTGCGCGTCGCCGGCGGGCGGGTGGCGGCGGCGTAGATGGGCGCCGGCTGGGAGCGCACCGACGACGAGGGCGGCCGCCCGCTCGTCCCGCTCGGCGAGGGGCTGGACCGGGCGCTCGGCGACCTGGGGCTGCCGGGGGCCCGCGCCGTGGTGGCCGTGTTCGGGCGCTGGGAGGAGCTCGTCGGCGAGCAGGTGGCCGCCCACGCCAGCCCCGTGTCGATCCACGACGGCCGGCTCCTCGTCGCCGTCGACGAGCCGGGCTGGGCCACCCAGCTGCGCTACCTGCAGGCCGACCTGCTGCGCCGCGTCGCCGACGTGGCGGGGGAGGGCGTGGTCACCAGGATCGAGGTCCGCGTGCGCCCGCCGGAGCGACGGTGAGCCTGGCTGTCACACCCCGCTGGTAAACTGTCAACCATCGTGAACACGGCTCCCGACCTGCGGTTTTCCCCGGTCGGGCCGATCGTTCGCCTCGGTCCCTCGAGCCCTGGAGGAGCGCGCCGTGCCGCCGGATGACCGGTCCTACGGGGCGAAGGACATCCAGGTCCTCGAGGGCCTGGAGGCGGTGCGCAAGCGGCCCGGCATGTACATCGGCTCGACCGGCCCGAGCGGCCTCCACCACCTCGTGTACGAGGTCGTGGACAACGCCGTCGACGAGGCCATGCAGGGCTACTGCACGCGCATCGACGTGACCCTGCTGCCCGACGGCGGCTGCGAGGTGATCGACGACGGCCGCGGCATCCCCGTCGACCTCCACCCGAAGTACAAGAACATGTCGGCCGCCGAGGTCGTGCTCACCATCCTCCACGCCGGCGGCAAGTTCGGCGGCGCCGGCTACAAGGTGTCGGGCGGCCTGCACGGCGTCGGCGTGTCGGTCGTCAACGCGCTGTCGGAGCGGGTCGAGGTCGAGATCGACCGGGACGGCAACCGCCACTTCATGTCCTTCGCCAAGGGCGGCAAGACCGAGCAGAAGCTGCACATGATCGGCCGGGCGCCCCGGGGGCGGACGGGCACGACCGTGCGGTTCTGGCCCGACCCGCTGATCTTCGAGGACACGACGTTCTCGGCCCGCACCCTGCTCGAGCGCCTGCAGATGATGGCGTTCCTCAACAAGGGCCTCGAGATCCGCTTCCGCGACCTGCGCCCGGACGCCATCGTCGAGCCGGTCACCTACCGCTACTCGGGCGGCATCGTCGACTTCGTCCGCCACGTCAACGCCTCCCGTGAGGCGCTGTTCAAGCGGGTCGGCTACTTCTCCCAGCAGGAGGAGGACCAAGAGGTCGAGGTCGCGTTCCAGTGGAACACCGGCTACAACACCGACGGCCTCCACTCCTTCGCCAACGGCATCGCCACCAACGAGGGCGGCATGCACGAGGAGGGCTTCAAGAAGGCCCTCACCAACGCCGTCAACAAGTACGCGCGGGCCAAGGGGCTGCTGAAGGAGAAGGACGACAACCTCCAGGGCGAGGACATCCGCGAGGGCCTGAGCGCCATCATCAGCGTCCGGCTGCGCGACCCCCAGTTCGAGGGGCAGACGAAGTCCAAGCTCGGGAACGTCAGCATCCGGTCCCTCGTCGAGCGGGCCACCAACGAGAAGTTCGGCGACTTCCTCGAGGAGCACCCCACCGAGGCCCGCCAGGTCGTGCAGAAGGCGATCCAGGCGTCACGGGCCAGGGTCGCCGCCCGCCAGGCCCGCGCCGCCATCCGCAAGTCGCCCCTGGAGGGCGCCGGCATGCCCGGCAAGCTGACCGACTGCTCCTCGCGCAACCCCCGCGAGGCCGAGCTGTTCATCGTCGAGGGCGACTCCGCCGGCGGCTCGGCCATCAAGGCCCGCAACCCGGCCACCCAGGCGATCCTGCCGATCAGGGGCAAGATCCTGAACGTCGAGCGGGCCCGCATCGACAAGATGCTGAAGAACAACGAGATCGAGGCCCTGGTGAAGGCCATCGGCGCCGGCTTCGGCGAGGAGTTCGACCTCGCCAAGATCCGGTACCACAAGGTGATCATCATGGCGGACGCCGACGTCGACGGCAGCCACATCCGCACCCTGCTGCTCACGTTCTTCTTCCGCCAGATGAAGCCGCTCGTCGAGGCCGGCCACGTCTTCATCGCCCAGCCGCCGCTGTACTCCACGGTCGTCGGGAAGGAGAAGGTCTACCTGAAGGACGACGCCGCGAAGGCGGTGTTCCTCGCCCGCCACGAGGGCCGGAAGTTCGAGTTCCAGCGCCTGAAGGGCCTCGGCGAGATGGGCTGGCAGGAGCTCGGCGAGACGACGATGGACCCGGGCAGGCGGACCCTGCTCCAGGTGTCGGTCGAGCAGGCCTCGATCGCCGACGAGGTGATGAGCATCCTCATGGGCGACGACGTGCCGCTGCGCAAGCAGTTCATCACGGCCAACGCCAAGGACGTCCGGTTCCTGGACATCTAGGACGATGAGCGACACGACGAACCTCCCGCCCGACGACGGCGACGGCACCTCCACGACGTTCGGCTCCTTCGAGGCCATCGAGATCCAGGAGGAGATGGAGCGGTCCTTCCTGGACTACGCCATGTCCGTCATCGTCAGCCGCGCCCTGCCGGACGCGCGCGACGGGCTCAAGCCGGTCCACCGCCGGATCCTCTACGGTATGCACGACCTCGGCGCCCGCCCCGACCGGCCCCGGCTGAAGTGCGCCAGGGTCACCGGCGACGTGATGGGGAAGCTGCACCCCCACGGCGAGGGGGCGATCTACGACGCGCTCGTCCGCATGGCGCAGGACTTCAGCCTCCGCCACCCGCTCATCGACGGGCAGGGCAACTTCGGCTCGCCCGACCACCCGCCCGCCGCCCAGCGCTACACCGAGTGCCGGCTGGCCACCCTGGCCAACCACATGCTCGACGGGATCGACGAGGACACCGTCGACTTCCAGGACAACTACTCGGGCGAGTTCACCGAGCCCAAGGTGCTGCCCGCCCGCTTCCCGAACCTGCTCGTCAACGGCAGCCAGGGCATCGCCGTCGGCATGGCGACGAACATCCCGCCCCACAACCTGGGCGAAGCGATCGACGCCACCGTCCACCTGATCGACCACCCGGACGCCACGCCGGATGACCTCATGCAGTTCGTGAAGGGGCCGGACTTCCCGACCGGCGCGCTGATCCTCGGCCGCTCGGGGATCCTCGACGCCTACCGGACGGGCCGGGGCTCGATCAAGATCCGGGCGAGGGCCGAGATCCGGGAGGACCGGCGGGGGACGACGTGGATCGTCGTCACCGAGCTGCCCTACCAGGCGTCGCCCAACGCCATCCTCGCCCGCATCGCCGAGCTGGTGACGAGCCGCGAGCTCGAGGGGATCGCCGAGCTGAACGACGAGTCGTCCGGCAACGACACCAAGCTCGTCATCAAGCTCAAGCGGGACGCCAACGCCAACGTCGTGCTCAACAACCTCTGGAAGCACACGCCGCTCCAGACGAGCTTCGGCGTGAACATGGTGGCGCTGGTCGACGGCGTGCCCCGCACCCTCAACCTCGCCCAGTTGCTGAGCGCCTACATCGCCCACCAGATCGAGGTCGTCACCCGGCGGACCCGCTTCCGCCTGGACAAGGACGAGCGCCGGCTCCACATCGTCGAGGGCCTGCTCAAGGCGCTCGACCTGATCGACGCGATCATCGCCGCCATCCGGGCGTCGGACGACCGGGCCGCCGCCCGCGCCGCGCTCACGGCGGAGCCGTTCTCGTTCACCGACGTGCAGGCCGAGCACATCCTGGACATGACCCTCAGCCGCCTCACCCGGCTGGGTCGCTCGGACCTCGAGGGCGAGGCCGAGACCCTGCGGGCCCGCATCGCCGAGCTGCGCTCGATCCTCGAGGACGAGGGCAAGCTGCGGGGGGTCATCAAGGACGAGCTGGGCCGCATCCGCGCCGACTTCGCCACGCCCCGCAAGGCCGAGATCACCTTCGACCCCGGCGACCTCGACAACCTCGACCTCATCGACGACGAGGAGCTCGTCGTCACCATGAGCGCCAAGGGCTACGTGAAGACGGTCCCGGCCGACGCCTTCCGCACCCAGGCGAGGGGCGGGCGGGGCGTGGCCGGCACCCGCCTGCGGGACGAGGACTACGTCGTCCACATCATCCACACGAGCGCCCACGCCTACCTGCTGTTCTTCTCGAACCGCGGCAAGGTGTACCGGCTGCGGGCCCACGAGATCCCGATGAAGGACCGCACGGCCAGGGGCACGGCCATCGTCAACCTGCTGCCGCTGGCGCCGGGTGAGACCGTGCAGGCCATCATCGACACCCGCGACTACGAGTCCCACCACTTCCTGTTCTTCGCGACGAAGAACGGGCAGGTGAAGAAGACCCGGTTCACCGAGTACGACTCGTCCCTGCGGGCGGGGCTCATCGCCATCAACCTCCGCGACGGCGACGAGCTCGTGCGGGTGATCCCGGCCAACGAGGGCGACGACGTGTTCATGGTCAGCGCCGACGGCCAGACGATCCGCTTCGCCGGCGACGAAGTGCGGCCCATGGGCCGGGCCGCCGGCGGCGTGATCGGCATGAAGCTGCGGGCCGGCGACGAGGTCGTGTCCTGCGACGTGGCCAGGGACGACGCCGACCTGATCATCGTCACGGATGCCGGCTACGGGAAGCGCACCAAGCTCGTCCACTACCCCCGCAAGGGCAGGGGCGGGATGGGCGTGATCGGCATGCGACTGACGCGTGCCCGGGGTCGGGTCGTCGCCGCCTTCCTCGCCGGCCTGGACGACGAGATCCTGCTGATCGGCGGGGCCGGCGTGGTCATCCGCATCCCGGTCAGGGAGATCAGCTCCCAGGGCCGCGACGCCACCGGCGTCCGGGTGATGAACCTCGATCGCGGCCAGGCCGTGGCCGCCGCCGCCCCCGTGCTCGGCGCCGACGACCCGGAGGCCTGACCTCCGGCGGCCTCCCGCCGCCACCCACGTCGCTTCCCCCGGCGCCACTTCCCCCGACGCCACGACGGGCTGACGTCCGCCGCGCCCGACGCCGCGGCAGCCCAGCGCCACTTCCCCCGACGCCTCGACCCTGTCGCGCCCTGGAGGTGGCCCGTGCCGCCCGGATCCGATCTCCGTCGTCCCCCCGTTCCTCACGACCGGGGGCAGGCGACGCCCCTGCTCGCCGTCGTCGTCCTCCTGGCCGGGGTGGCGGCGGTCGCCCTCACCCACCTCGGAGGGGCCACGTTCGCCAGGGCCAGGGCCCGCACGGCCGCCGACGCCGGCGCGCTGGCCGGTGCCGCCGAGGGCGAGGCGTCCGCCGCCGACGCCGCGGCGGCCAACGGCGGTCGCCTCGTCTCGTTCACGGTCGACGGGGGCGCCGCCCAGGTCGAGGTGACCGTCGACGGGGCGACGGCCAGGGCGAGGGCCGCGTTGGAGCGGGGCGGGGGCGGCGTCAGTGGCGCCGGCGCGGGCGACGTGGGCGGCCTGGTGCCGGCGATGGCGGCGGCCGTGGAGCGGGCCGGCGCGCTGCTCGGGCAGCCGGTGCCGGTGGTCTCGGGGTACCGCTCGACGGCCGAGCAGGCGGTCCTGTGGGCCGACCGAGCCACCAACCCGTTCCCGGTGGCCCGGCCGGGCACGTCGATGCACGAGCGGGGGCTGGCCATCGACGTCCCGTCGTCGTTCGTCCCGACGTTGCTGACGGTGGCCGCCGAGGCCGGGCTGTGCCAGCCGCTGCCGGCGACGGACCCCGTCCACTTCGAGCTCTGCGGTGCCCGTGGGCCCTGATCGGCGGCCTCACGCCGGTGCCGGGGCGGCCGACGGGAAGGGCGCGACTACGACCCGCCCGACTGGTTACCTACACTGCCTGTGATGCAGCCCGACGGCTCTCGGCCCCAACGCGCCTGGGACGAGGTCGTCGCCCCGCCGAAGCCGGCGCCCGCCGTTCCCGGGACCGGACCGGTCCCGCCGCCAGGGGCGACGACCCTGCCCCTCACCGCCGCGCCCGCGCCGTCCTACGTGCCGCCCCCGCCGCCGGTCGCCGCCAACGGCGCCGGTCACATGGGGAGCGGCCCGTCCGTCGTGCCGCCGCCGCCGATGTCGGGCAACGGCGCCGGCCACGCCGGCCGTCCGTCGGTCCTGCCGCCGCCCCCGCCGCCGTACACCGGCAACGGGGCCGGCCACTACGCCACCGGGGCGACGGCCGCCCCGCCGGCACCTCCCGCCGTCGGCGGCAACGGGACCGGGCACGTGACCGCGCCCACCATGCCGCCGCCGTTCGTCACCGGGGCGGCGGCGCCGGCGATGGCCCCGGACCAGACGAGGGTCGACCTCCGGGCCGCCCCGCTGCCCGACGTCGACCCGGACGCGTCGCCGGAGGACACCCAGCCGCTGCCCCGCCGCGGCAAGCACTCGCCCCCGGCCAACCTCAACCGGGGCTGGCGGGCCAAGCGCCGCACCCGGAAGATGCGGGCCCGCAAGGTCCGTCGCCAGATCCGCCACGTCGACCCGTGGTCGGTGCTGAAGCTCTCGCTGCTCTTCTACCTGGTGCTGTTCCTCGTCGTGCTCACCGCCGCCGTCCTGCTGTGGAACGCGGCCGCGTCCACCGGCCTGGTGGACAACATCGAGAGCTTCGTCGAGGAGCTGTTCGGGTTCGAGACGTTCCAGTTCGAGCCCAACCAGATGCTGCGGGCGTCGGCCCTCGTCGGCCTCGTCATGGTCGTCGCCGGCACCGCCACGAACGTGCTGATGGCCGTGCTGTTCAACCTCATCAGCGACCTCGTCGGCGGCATCCGGGTGACGGTCATCGAGGAGGAGACCCGCCGCCCGGTCGTGTAGCCTCGACCGCCTCCGGGGCTATAGCTCAGTCGGTTAGAGCGCATCCCTGATAAGGATGAGGTCGCTGGTTCGATTCCAGCTAGCCCCACCCGATCGCACGCCGGGGGCGGGCCCCGGCGCTCCGGCCGCCCCGGCCGTCGAGCCTCGCGACCGGCGGGCTCACGGCGCGTGCTCGCCCGAGTGCCACCACGGTTCGGCCGGCGGATCCTGGGCAAGGACGGGCCGAGCGTTCCTGGACCGACTCGTCCGCGGCACCGTCGCCACCGACCGCCGATCCCGGTTCGTCCACGGCTCGGTCGGCGTCGGCGCGGAGGTCGGGGATGGCAGAGGGCGGTGGAGGACGACGCACCTCCGGGCGGGGCGCCGCGGCGCTGGCGGCCCTGGTCCTCACGGTGGCCGGGTGCGCGGTGCCGCTCAAGGCGGCGGCCGAGCAGTCGGCCAAGCCCGAGCAGCTCCCGGTCGACGGCCGCCAGGTCCACAACGAGGACGGCTCGATCCGCCTCGTGATCTTCGGCAACTGCGACGCCGCCTACCGGTACGTCCTCACCACCCGCATCCCCGCCGTCTGCTGACGCCGGGGACGGCGCGGGTACCCTTCGGCGCATGAAGGCCCTCCGGCGAGCGGTGACGGCACTGGTCGCGGCCGGCGCCATCGCCGCCGCCATCCGCCTGCGGGGCTCCGGTGGGGTGCCGCCCCAGGAGGGCGGCTGGCGGGAGCTGTCCGGGCCGGACCTGCGCTGATGCGGGTCGCGGTCGTGGGCGTCGGGGCCGTCGGCGCCCGGGTCGCCCGCCAGCTGGTGTCCGCCGACGAGGTCGACCAGGTCGTCCTCCGCGACGAGCGGGTCGACCGGGTGGAGTCGGCGGCGGCCTCGCTCGGCGCCAAGGCCGTCGTCGACAAGCCGCCCTACCCGGCGCCCGTCGAGGCCGACGTCGCCGTGCTGGCCACCCCGTCGGGCGACCACGCCGCCGAGGCCAGGGCGCTGCTCGAGCGGGGCGTGTCGGTCGTGTCGGTGTCGGACGCCGTGGCCGACGTGGAGGCGCTCCTCGACCTCGACCCCGAGGCGAGGGAGCGGGGCCGCTCGGTCGTCGTGGCCGCCGGCTTCTCGCCCGGCCTCACCTGCGTGCTGGCCCGGCACGCGGCCGCCGACGTCGAGCGGGTGGACGAGATCCACGTCGCCAAGGTCGGCACCGGCGGGCCGGCGTGCGCCCGCCTGCACCACAAGGCCCTCGGCGGCATGGCCATCGACTGGCGGGACGGCGGCTGGGTCCGGCGCCGGGGCGGCTCGGGTCGGGAGCTGTGCTGGTTCCCCGACCCCGTCGGCGCCGAGGACTGCTACCGGGCCGCGCTGCCCGACGCGCTCCTGCTCGTGCCCGCCTTCCCGGGCGTCGGCCGGGTCACCGCGCGCCTGGCGGCCAACCGCCGGGACCGCTTCACCGCCCACCTGCCGATGCTGCGCCGCCCCCACCCGGAGGGGACGGTCGGCGCCGTGCGGGTCGAGGTCCGCGGGCGCCAGGGCGTGAGCCGCGACGTGCGGGTGCTCGGGGCCATGGACCGGCCGGCCGTGGCCGCCGGGGCCGTCGCCGCCGTCGCCGCCCTCGCCGTCGCCAACGGGGACGTGCGGCGACCGGGCGCGGCCGGGCTGGCCGAGCTCGTGGAGCCGGTCCCGTTCCTCGCCGAGCTGGCCCGGCGGGGGGTCCGGGCCGCCGTGTTCGAGGGCGCCGCCTACCAGCCCTGAGAGAAATTCCTCAAGCCCTCCCCCGCAACCGTCGATGACCGGTGGCGGCGAGCTGGAGTGGAGGGCGTGCAATGGTCGAGGACCGTGAGCTGTCGGCGTTGGTCGAGGAGCACCTGCCCCTCGTGAAGCACATCGTGTTCCAGGTGGCGGTGCACTTCCCCCGTCACGTGGACCGCGAGGAGCTGGCCCGGGCGGGTGCGCTCGGGCTGGTCGAGGCGGCCCAGCGGTGGGACGCCTCCCGGGGCGTGCCGTTCGACCGGTTCGCCGCCCAGCGGATCAGGGGCGCCATCCTCGACGCCGTCCGCTCGGCCGACTGGGCCCCGCGCTCGGTGCGGAACCTGGCCCGCAAGCTTGAGGGGGTCGAGCAGCAGCTGGCGACCGACCTCGGCCGGGTCCCGACCCGCGACGAGATGGCCGAGGCGCTCGGCATGTCGGCGAGCGAGCTGGCCCGCCTCCAGGACCGCATCTTCCGGTCCGTCGTCCTGGCCCTCGAGCACACGGTGGCCGAGGACGACGAGGAGGAGATGACCCTGGTCGACGTCCTGACCGACCACGCCACCCTCGAGCCGTCCGAGGAGCTGGAGAGCCGTGAGCTGCACGCCTACCTGCGCGACGCGGTCGGCCTGCTGCCCGAGCGGCACCGCCTCGTGATCGTCGGCTACTTCCTCGAGGGGACGACCAGCCAGGAGCTGGCCCGCTTCCTCGGCGTCACCGAGTCCCGCATCTCCCAGCTGCGGTCCGAGGCCCTCCAGATGCTGCGGGAGGGGATCGAGGCCCAGTACGCGGGGCGGGCGATGGCCGAGGTCGCCGTCACCGGCCGGGCCGCCCGGCGCCGGGCCGACTACGCCGCCGCCATCGGCGAGGCCAGGGACTGGAAGACCCGCCTGGACGACGCCGGCGTTGGCGTCGCCCTCCCCGCCGTCGGCGTGCGCTGACCGACCGACCGGTTTCCCCCCCCGGC
>DASWMK010000056.1 GCA_036399815.1 Acidimicrobiales bacterium | reverse complement strand
GGTGTGGCTCCTCGTCAACACCGCCATGCCCCGCCTGCGGTTCGACCCGTACCCGTACATCCTGCTCACCCTGGCCCTGTCCCTCCAGGCGTCGTACGCGGCGCCGCTGATCCTGCTGGCCCAGAACCGCCAGGCCGACCGGGACCGCGTGGAGGTGGAGCGCGACCGGGAGACCGGCGCGAGGACCCAGGCCGACGCCGAGTTCATCGCCAGGGAGCTGGCCTCGGTGCGCCTCGCCCTGTCCGACGTGGTGACCACCGACGACCTGCGGGACGCGCTGGCCGACCTGCGCCAGGCGATGGCCCGGCTGGAGGAGGGCCTCAGCCCTCGGCCACCAGCCGCTCCAGGGTGAGCTCGGGCGACTCCCGCTCCAGCCGCTCCAGCCAGTAGGGGCTCTCGAACAGGGCCAGCAGCTCGCCGTCGGTCCTCGTCAGCACGTCCACGCCGGCCATCGACCGCAGCCGGGCGGCGCTCTCGGCGTCGGTCCGCCTGGCGACCCGGTAGGCCGTGGGCCGCAGCTCCACCGACGCGCCGAACTCGTGGGTGAGGCGGTGCAGCGCCACCTCGAACTGCATGGGGCCGACGGCGGCCAGCACGGGGGCCTGGTCGCCGAGGTCGGGGTCGCGCAGCACCTGGACGACGCCCTCCTCGCCCAGCTGGACGATCCCCTTGCGGAACTGCTTCACCCTGGCCGTGTCCCGGGAGCGGGCCACCGAGAAGTGCTCGGGGGCGAAGGCCGGGATGGTCGGGAACGTGACCGGAGCGGCCTCGTAGAGCGAGTCGCCGACCCGGAGGTCGGTCGCGTTGACCAGGCCGACCACGTCGCCCGGGAACGCCTCCTCGACCGTGTCCCGCTCCTGGCCGAACAGGGTGGCGGCGTACTTCGTGGCGAACGGCTTGCCGGTCGGCCCGTGGGTGACGACCATCCCCCGCCGGAACCGCCCCGAGCACACGCGCACGACGGCGAGGCGGTCGCGGTGGGACGGGTCCATGTTGGCCTGGACCTTGAAGACGAGCCCGGAGAACGGGGCGTCGAGCGGGCGGGGCACGCCGTCGGCGTCGAGGCGGGGGGCGGGCGGCGGGGCGAGGTCGACGACGGCGTCGAGCAGCAGTCGCACGCCGAAGTTGGTGAGCGCCGAGCCGACGAACACCGGCGACGTCTCCCCGGCGAGGAACGACTTCTGGTCGTGGTCGGCGCCGACGGCGGCCAGCAGGGCCAGCTCCTCCTCGGCGTCGGCCCACGCCCGGCCCTCCTCGACGGCGGCCCGGTCGGCGGCCACGACCTCCTCGGGCGCCTCGCTGGCCCCCCTCGCCGTCCGGGTGAACCGGGTGAACTGCCCGGGCCGGCGCCGGTCGACCACCCCCCGGAAGTCGCCGGCGATGCCGACCGGCCAGGTGACGGGCGTGGGCCGCACCCCGATCTGGTCCTCGATCTCGTCGAGCAGCTCCAGGCCGGGGCGGCCGGGCCGGTCCCACTTGTTCAGGAACGTCAGCAGGGGCAGGCCCCGCTGGCGGCAGACCTCGAAGAGCTTGCGGGTCTGGGGCTCGATGCCCTTCGCCGCGTCGAGGACCATGATCGCCGCGTCGGCGGCGGCGAGGACCCGGTAGGTGTCCTCGGAGAAGTCGCGGTGGCCGGGCGTGTCGAGCAGGTTCAGCACGTGGCCCCGGTACGGGAACTGGAGCACGGTCGAGGTGATCGAGATGCCGCGCTGGCGCTCGAGCTCCATCCAGTCCGACCGCGCCGTCCGCCCGCCCGAGCGGGCCTTGACCGCGCCGGCCAGCCCGACGGCGCCGCCGTAGAGCAGGAACTTCTCGGTGAGCGTGGTCTTGCCCGCGTCGGGGTGGCTGATGATCGCGAACGTGCGGCGGCGGGCCGCCTCGGCGGCCGGTGAGGTCACCCGGGAAAGGGAACCGGACGCGGGCCGCGTCCGCAACCCGGCGGGCCCGGCGGTCGTGCCCGGGCGGGTAGGTTGGGCGCCGTGGCTGGTCCCGAGGGCGGCCTCGGTCCCGCCGGCCGGCAACGCCGCAGGCTGCTCCTGACCCTCGTGTTCGGCGGCGCCAACGCCGCCATCCTCTCGAAGCTGCCCCGCCGGTCGACGGCGTCGGCGCCCGTCGCCGCGTCCCGGCCCACGACCACGTCGACCACGGCCGCCGGCGAGGCCCGCTCCTACGTGCGGCCCGAGCCGCCGCGCGAGCCGCCCGCCCTCGAGGGGGCGCAGGCCCAGACGGCCGACCACACCTTCGACCTCGTCCTGAAGGGCGGGCGGGTGATGGACCCGGCGAGCGGGTTCGACGCCGTCGCCGACGTCGGCATCGACGGCGGCACCGTCACCCTGATCTCGGTCGACCAGCCCCTCACCGGCGCCTTCGCCGTCGACGCCGCCAACCAGGTCGTCGCCCCCGGGTTCATCGACTTCCTGTCCTACGAGCCCAACGAGTACGGCATCTGGTTCAAGGTGGCCGACGGGGTGACCACCAACCTCGGCATGCACGGGCTGAACCTCCGGGCCGCCGACTTCTTCGCCACCTACTCGGGCCGCTCGCCGTGCCACTTCGGCGGCGCCTTCGACGACCCGTACACAAGGGGGCTGCTCGGCGTGGGCGCCGACGACCCGGCGTCGCCCGAGGCCATCGCCGAGCTGGCCCGGCTGGCAGAGGAGGACATCCGCAACGGCTACCTCGGCATCGACCTCGAGCCCGAGTACACGCCCGGGGTGGACGCCAACGAGATCCTCGCCCTCGGCCAGGTCGGCGCCCGCCTGAACGTGCCGCTCACGTTCCACGGCCGGTACTCGGACATGTCGCCGCCGGGCACCAACGTCGACACCCTGAACGAGATCCTCGGGACGGCCCGCCAGACCGGGTGCGCGGTCCACGTCGAGCACATCATCAGCACGGGCGGCACGTTCTCGATGGCGGAGTCGCTCGCCACCCTCGCCGCCGCCCAGCGGGAGGGCGTCGACGTGACCGCCTGCATGTACCCCTACGACTTCTGGGCCACCTACCTCGGCTCCCACCGCTTCGACGACGGCTGGCAGGAGCGGTTCCGCATCTCCTACGAGGACCTGGAGATCGCCGGCACCGGCGAGCGGCTGACCGAGGCGACATTCCAGCAGTACCGGGCCGAGAACCTGCTGGCCGTCGCCTACGCCATCCCCGAGGAGGACGTGCGCACCTGCCTCGGGTCGCCGTTCGTGATGCTCGGCAGCGACGCCATCTGCGAGCCGGACAACAACAACCACCCCCGGGCCGCCGGGACCTTCGCCCGGACGCTCGGGAAGTACGTGCGGGACGAGGGCGTGCTCGACCTGATGGACGCCCTCGCCAAGATGACGATCCTGCCCGCCCGCCGGCTGGAGGGCCAGGCGCCCGACCTGCGGCGGAAGGGCCGGCTCCAGATCGGCGCCGACGCCGACCTCACGATCTTCGACCCGGCCACCGTGGCCGACCGGTCCACCGTGCAGGCGCCGGCCACCGAGTCGGCCGGCATCTCGTGGGTGCTGGTGTCGGGCCAGGTGGTGAAGGACCCCGACGGCGTGAAGCGCGACGCCCTCCCCGGCCAGCCGGTCAAGGCCGACGTGAGCGACCGGGCCTAGCGCCGGTCAGGACAGCACCCAGGGGCGGGCGGTCGGGTCGCCCCGCCACGTCGCCACCCGCACGGCGGCCTCCGCCGCGAGGTCGGGGCCGGCGGCCGCGGCGGCGACGGCCCAGGCCGTCACCCACAGCTCGTAGACGGCGCAGAGGACCTCGACGTGGGGGTGGTCGCGGACGTCGGCGCCGTAGGCCGCCGCGAACGCCTCGTGGTGGGCCGGCGGGCGGCCGTAGCGGCGGACGGCGACGAGCGAGGGCGCCAGGTCGTAGGCGGGGTCGCCGACGCCGGAGAGCTCGAGGTCGGCGAGGACCGGCCCGGCCGCGGTGCGGAAGACGTTGGCGGGGTGGAGGTCGCCGTGGGCCAGCGCCGGCCTCGGCGGCGGCGGCAGGGCGGCCCAGTCGGCGGCCAGGCGGGCGTGGACGTCCCACAGCAAGGCGACGTCCCGGGCCGGGATGGCGGCGGTCGCCTCGGCCTGGGCCAGCCGGTCGGCGGCCGCGGCCAGCGGGTCGAGGGGCGGCAGGCCGGCGATCGCCGGGTCGCCGGCGGTGGCGTCGTGGAGACGGCGGGCGAGGCGGCCGAGGTCGGCGGGGTCGGGCTCGCCGGGCAGCACGCCGGCGTCCTCCCACACCGTGACGACGGCGCCGGCCACCTCGATCGGCTGGCCGGGCACGGGGGCGAGGCGCACCGCGGGGACGCCGGCGGCGGCGAGCGCCCGGGCGACGGCGACCTCCCGGCGGGCCGCGCCGGCACCCGGGCCGGCCGGCGCCACCTTGGCCAGCCAGCCCGTCACCGGGAGGCGGACGACGTCCGAGGCGCTCGCCTTGAGGACGGTCGCCCCGCCGGCATCGAAGCCGGCGGCGGCCCCGGCGGCGGCCACGGCGAGGAGCGCGGGCGGCGTCCCGTCCCCGTCCGGCGTCCCCGTCACGCCCCCAGCCTGCCCCAGCGCACCGGTCACCGGCCGTGACCCCGACTCGGGTCAGATCCACCCTCAGTGGCGGCTGGGAGCCGCCGATGGAGGGGGCCAGGAGGTGGCATGGACGACGAGCTGGTCGGCGTGTTGCGGCGGGAGCACCGCCTGCTCGAGCTGCTGCTGTTCCGGTTGGTGGCGATGCGCCACCTGCTGGTGGCCGGCGACGTGCGGTTCCTCTCGCGCGCCGCGGCCGAGATCCGCATCGCGCTCGACCGGGTCCGCGAGACCGAGGTGCTGCGGGCGGTGCTGTCGGAGCGGCTGTACCGGACCTGCGGGCTGGACGGCGGGTGCACCCTGCGAGCCATCGCGGGCGCCCGGCCGTCGCCCTACGGCGTGATCTACGACGACCTGCGGGACCGGCTGGAGGCCGCGTTCCGGGAGGCCGTCGACGTGTCCTCCTCGGTCGAGGCGCTGGCCACGGCCGGGCTGAACGGGCTCGAGCTCCAGCCCGTGCCCCCGGTCGGCGACCACGAGGCCC
The DNA here is from genome assembly GCA_036399815.1 of Acidimicrobiales bacterium. NCBI lineage: Bacteria > Bacillati > Actinomycetota > Acidimicrobiia > Acidimicrobiales > Acidimicrobiales bacterium. The sequence goes on along the minus strand of DASWMK010000056.1, from coordinate 238 downwards.
GGCTCGACCAGCTGAAGGCCCGCCAGGGCCTGGAGGCCGCGCTCGTGGCCAGCCGGGGGGTCATCCTCGACTCGCTGGCCGAGTCGCTCTGCTAGCCGGGCCTCGTCGGCCGGCCGCCGGCCGCGCCCCCCTCGGACGCCCGTCGGCCGCGCCCCCAAGCGTCGACGGGGACGGCTCCTTCGCCGCCGTTCGGCGAGCCCGGCCCGGCCCCCGGACGCGAACCGGCCCCCGGACGCGA
>DASWMK010000055.1 GCA_036399815.1 Acidimicrobiales bacterium | reverse complement strand
CGAGGCCACCCTGCGGTCGGCCTCGGTCGACTGCTCGGCGGCCGAGTCCATGGCCGTGCGACCGTGAGGGGCCGGCTGGTGCTGGCCGGGGCGGCGGCCGTCGCCGCCCTGCTGGCCGCCGACCGGGCCGCCGGGTGGGGCCGGCTGGCCGACGCCGGGGACGAGCGGTCCGCCGCGTCGGCGGCCGCGGCCGCGGCCGCCGCCCGCCTGGCCGACGCCGAGGCTCGCCTCGCCGACGCCACCGCCGGCCTGGAGGCCCTCCGCCACCGGGTCTCGGCGGCCGAGTCGGAGGCCGACCGGCTGGCCGCCGAGCAGGACGACCTGGCCGCCGCCCTCGCGGAGGCCAGGGCGTCGCTCGCCGCGCTGGAGGCGGCCGGCGACGCCGCCCAGGCCGCCGGCGGGCTCACCGCCGTCGCCGTCACCGCCCTCCAGGGCTGCCTGGTCGGCGTGGGCGAGGGCCTGGAGCGCTCGGCGGCCGACGACGCCGGCGGGGCGGTGGCCGCCCTGTCGGCGGTGGCCGGCGAGTGCCGGCTGGCCGACGCCGTCTTCGGCGCGGGCGGGCCGTCGGCCGTGTTCCCGTTCGACTTCGCCGACCCCTTCGTCGTCCGGGTGGGCGACGGCTACTACGGCTACGCCACCAACGCCACCGCCGGCCACGTCCAGGCCATCCGCTCGGCCGACCTGGAGCGCTGGGAGTGGCTGGGCGACGCCCTGCCCGACCTGCCGGCGTGGGCCGAGCCGGGGCGCACGTGGGCGCCGTCGGTGCTGCCGGTGGACGACCGCTTCGTCGCCTACTACACCGCCCGGGAGCGGGCGTCCGGCCTCCAGTGCGTGTCGAGGGCGGTGGCCGACGACCCGGCCGGGCCCTTCGTGGACGACTCCGGCGGGCCGTTCGTGTGCCAGCGGGACGAGGGCGGCTCGATCGACCCGAGCCCGTTCGTCGACGGCGACGGCTCGGCCTGGCTGCTGTGGAAGAGCGAGGGGACCGGCGGCGACCGGCCGGCCACCATCTGGTCGCAGCGGCTGTCGGCCGACGGCCTGGCCGTCGAGGGCGAGCCGGCCGCCCTCGTCGAGCGCGACCAGCCGTGGGAGGGGGTGACGGTCGAGGGCCCGTCGATGGCCGCCCACGGCGACGACCACTACCTGTTCTTCTCGGCCGGCGCCTGGAACAGCGCCGGCTACTCCGTGGGCTGGGCCCGCTGCGACGGCCCGCAGGGCCCGTGCACGAAGGCGCCGGGCCCGCTGCTCGCCACCGAGGGCACGGTCGCCGGGCCGGGCGGCCAGGAGGTGTTCACCGACGCCGACGGCCGCCTCTGGATGGCGTACCACGCGTGGACGGCGCCCGACGTCGGCTACCCCAACCGCCGCATGCTGCACCTCAGCCGCCTCGCCTTCGAGGCCGGCGAGCCCGTCCTGTTCGACCCCTAGTAGGGCCAGGGGCGGTCGACCAGCCTGGCCAGCACGGCCAGCTTGATCACCAGGTTCTTCGCGAACCAGGGGAGGCCGGCGGCGTGGCGGGCGGCGTTGCGGAACCGGCCCCGCAGGCCCACCGGCTCCTTGCGGTACTCGGTCATCGACCCGCTGCGGCCGACGTAGCGCCACCGCGACGAGAAGGCCCGCTCCCGGAGCAGCGCCAGCGTGACGCCGACCGACGAGAACGAGTCGTGGACGAGCATGGTGCCGCCGTCGCGCACGAGGTCGCCGTAGCGGACGACGTCGTTCCTCGCCGGCACGTAGCGGTGGGCCCCGTCCACGTACAGCAGGTCGATCTCGCCGCCGACGTGGGGCAGCGCCTGCTCGGAGAACTCCCGCACGTGGCGGACCCGGTCGGCCACGCCGGCCCGGCGCAGGTTGCGCAGGAACACCTCGTGGTCGCCCTGGCCCTCCTCGGGCGTGCCCTCCCACTGCTGCGGGCCGCGGTCGTTGCCGGCGTGGGGGTCGACGGCGACGACCTCGACCCCATCGTCCACCGCGGTGGCGAGCACGATCGTCGACCGGCCCCGGTAGGACCCGATCTCGACGATGCGGCCGCCCGGCTTGACCTCCGACGCCCGGTCCCACAGCCGCCTCGCCTGGTCGCGGGTCATCCACCCCTCAACGTCGGCCACCGAGGCGAGCGCCGCCTCGAAGCCGGGCGCGGCGACGAGCGCCGGCGCCTCCCGCGTGAAGCGGATGACGCAGTTCCAGGCGAGCACCTCGCGCACGCCGGGGACGCGCATGACGAACGACGCCCACGGCCAGTACCGGGGCTCGACCGACTCGATGCGCAGGCCGGGGACGGACCCGGCGAGGCGCAGGGTCGGCCCGATGTGGCAGGCGAACAGGCCCTCGCCGTAGCGGTTCTTGCGGGGCGGGCCGTGGCGGCGCTCGTACAGCTTCGGCCCGAGGCGGGGGCCGAGGAACTGGTACGGGGTCATGTCGTGGCCGCCCCAGGGCGAGTACCAGTTGGTCCAGGACAGGTAGGCCCAGCCGCCCGGCCGCACCACCCGGGCCATCTCCCGGATCACGGCGCCGGGGTCGGGCGTGTGCTCCAGCATGTTCGAGCAGAAGACGCCGTCGAGGGACCCGTCGGGCACGGGCAGGCGGGCGGCGTCCCCGATCACCGCGCCGGGCGGCGGCGTGCCCCCGCCGAGCAGCTCGTCGAGGGACCCCTCGACCGGGAGGACGACCGCGCCCCTCGCCCGGAACGCCTCGGTGTACCAGCCGGGGCCGCAGCCGAGGTCGCCGACCACCGTGCCGTCGAGGGGGCCGTGGCGGCGCTCGAGGTCCCTCGCCGCCTCGGCGGCCAGGAACCGGTAGAACGGCGCGGGGTCGACCTGCTCGCGCCGGAACAGGCGCCACAGGGTGCGGGCCCGCTCCAGCCCGTGCAGCTCGGGCGGGGTCGAGGTCGGGGCGGTCACGGGGTGGCCATCGTACCGACGGCCGACCGGGGTACCGGGCATCCGGACAAGGGTCGCCTAGCATGCTCCGGATGGCCGACCGCCCTTCGCTCCAGGCCGTCGCGCCCGAGCGTCGGTCGGGCCGGCGCCACTTCCCGTGCATCGACGGCCTGCGCGCCGTGGCCGCCACCATGATCGTGCTCACCCACGCCACCTGGCTGTCGGGGGCGGGCGACGGCGAGCCGTTCGGGCCGTTCCTCGCCCGCATGGACGCCGGCGTGGCCGTGTTCTTCGTGCTCTCCGGGTTCCTCCTCTACCGGCCGTTCGCGGCCGCCCACCTCGACGGCGGCGACGGGCCCCGCCCGGGCGCCTACCTGTGGCGCCGCTTCCTCCGCCTGGTGCCGGCCTACTGGGTGGCGCTGACCGTCACCCAGGTGGTGATGGGGGTGGGCACCGGCATGCACTCCGCCGCCGACGCCGTCACCTACTACGGCTTCCTCCAGGTGTACGACCCGCTGCGGGCCTTCGGCGGCATCCCCCAGGCGTGGAGCCTGTGCGTGGAGGTCACCTTCTACCTGGCCCTGCCGCTGTGGGCCGCCGCCCTCGCCGCCGGCCGGCGCGGGCGCGACGCCGGGCACCAGGCCAGGGTCGAGCTGCTCGCCCTCGCCGCCGTCGCCGCCGGGGCCTCGCTCTGGCGCCTGTGGGTGCTCGAGGTCGACGGGTCGGCCAACCACCTCGGCCTCAGCTGGCTCCCCGCGTACGCCGACCTGTTCGCCGCCGGCATGGCCCTCGCCGTCGTCAGCGCCCGCTCGGCCAGGGGCGCGCCGCTCCCCGCCTGGCTGGCCGCCCTCGGCCGCCGCCCGGGCCTCTCGTGGGCGCTCGCCGGCGCCTCGTTCTGGACGGTGGCGGTCGTGGTCGACCTGCCCACCGGCCTCGCCGCCGCGTCCACCGGGGCGACCCTCGCCCGCCACCTGCTGTACGGCCTGACGGCGGTGTTCCTGGTCGTGCCGGCCGTGGTCGGCGACCCGGGCGAGGGCGCCGTCCGCCGCCTGCTCCGCTCCCGGCCGGTGGTGGCCGTCGGCCTCGTCAGCTACGGGCTGTTCCTCTGGCACCAGGCGTGGATGGACCGGGTCCTGCGGTGGACGGGCGACGCCGTCGGGGCCGGCCCGTTCTGGCTCCTGCTGGCCGCCGGCCTCGCCCTCGGACTGGCCGCCGCCACCGCCAGCTGGTTCCTCGTCGAGGCCCCGCTCCTCCGCCGCCGGCCGGACGGCCGGGGCCGGGCCCGCACCGTCCCCGTCGCCTCGGTGGCCGCCGCCCGATGACCGACACGTTCACCACCGGCCACGGCGCCGACCACCCCGACCAGGCCGCGGTGGCCAAGCTCGGCGACATCGCCGCGTCCGCCGGCCTGCGCCGGGTCCACATGCTGGCCTGGCGGGACCTGGCCGACGTCGAGGCCGGCGGCTCCGAGATCCACGCCGCGGCGATCGCCAAGCTGTGGGCGGCGGCCGGCATCGAGGTCACCATGCGCACCTCGTACGCCCAGGGCCACCTGCCCACCGAGGTGCGCGACGGCTACAAGGTCGTGCGCCGGGCCGGGCGCTACCTGATCTTCCCGAGGGCGGCGCTGGCCGAGCTGCGGGGCGCCATGGGCCCCCGCGACGGCCTCGTGGAGATCTGGAACGGCATGCCGTTCTTCTCGCCGCTGTGGGCGGCCGGCCCGAGGATCACGTTCCTCCACCACGTGCACGCCGAGATGTGGCAGATGGCGCTGCCGCCCAACCTGGCCAAGGTGGGCGACCTCATCGAGCGGCGCCTGGCCCCGCCGCTGTACCGGCGCACCCGGGTGGTGACCCTGTCGGAGTCCTCCAAGCGCGAGCTGGTCGAGCAGCTGGGGTTCCGGCCCGAGCGGGTGAGCGTCGTGCACCCCGGCATCGACCCCCGCTTCTCCCCCGGCGGCACCCGGTCGCCCCGGCCGCTGGTCGTCGCCGTGGGCCGCCTCGTCGCCGTCAAGCGCTTCCACCTGCTGGTCGACGCCCTCGTCGCCCTGAAGCCCCGCCACCCCGACCTGCGCGCCGTGATCGTGGGCGACGGCTACGAGCGGGGCGCGCTGCGGGAGCAGATCGCGGCCAACGACGCCGACGGCTGGATCGCGCTGGCCGGCCGGGTGGACGACGCCGCGCTGATCGACCTCTACCGGTCGGCGTGGGTGCTGGCCAGCACGTCGGCCCGCGAGGGCTGGGGGATGACCCTGACCGAGGCGGCGGCGTGCGGCACCCCGAGCGTCGTCACCCGCATCGCCGGCCACGAGGACGCCGTGGACGAGGGCCGCAGCGGGCTGCTGGCCGGCGACCTGCCCGGCATCGTCGCCGCCCTCGACCGGGTGCTCGGCGACGCCGACCTCCGCCGCCGCCTCCAGGAGGGCGCGCTGGCCCACGCCCGCCGCTTCACCTGGGAGGCCACCGCCCGCGGCACGCTCGAGGCCCTGGCCGAGGAGGCCCACCGCCACGCCCGGGGCCGCCACCGGCCCGGATGAGCCGGTCCCTGGTCGACGTCCACGACCGGCCGCCCCCGCCGGCGCCCCGCCCCTCCGACGCCCGCCCCGGCCGGTCGCGGTGGACCGACCGGCGGGTGTCCGTCGCCGCCCACCTCGGGCTGCTGGTGCTCGTCACCGTCCCCCTGCTGCTGACCAAGCCGGGCCGGGTCGGGGCCGACACCAAGCAGTACCTGTACCTGGACCCGGCCAAGCTGCTGTCCCGGGCGTGGGCGATGTGGGACCCGAACACCGGGCTCGGCACCGTCACCCACCAGAACATCGGCTACCTGTTCCCGATGGGCCCGTACTACTGGGCCCTGGAGCGGCTCGGGCTGCCGGACTGGGTGGCCCAGCGGCTGTGGCTGGCCGGGATCCTGTTCGCGGCCGGCGCCGGCGTGCTGTTCCTGGCGAGGACGATGGGCTGGCGGGGCGCCGGGCCGGTGGTCGCCGCCCTCGCCTACGCGCTGAGCCCGTACACGCTCGACTACGCGGCCCGCATCAGCGCCATCCTCCTCCCCTTCGCCGGGCTGCCGTGGCTGATCGCCGTCGCCATGCGGGCGCTTCGCCGGGGCGGGTGGCGGTGGCCGGCGCTGTTCGCGCTGGTCACGCTGGTGGTCGGCGGGGTGAACGCGACCGCACTGCTGCTGGCCGGCATCGGCCCGGTGCTGTGGTTCCCGTTCGCCGTGGGGGTGGAGCGGGAGGCGACGTGGCGGGAGGCGCTCGGCACGGTGGCCCGCATCGGCGTGCTGACGGCCGGCGTGTCGCTGTGGTGGGTCGCCGCCCTGTCGGTGCAGGGCGGCTACGGCCTGCCCGTCCTCGACTTCAGCGAGACCCTCGACGCCGTCGCCGTCACGTCGGTGTCGATCGAGGTCGTCCGCGGCCTCGGTTACTGGTTCTTCTACGGCAGCGACAAGCTCGGGCCCTGGATCGAGGCGTCGGTCACCTACACCCAGCGCCTCGGCGTGCTGGCCGTGACCTACGCGCTGCCCGTCCTCGCCGTCGCCGGCGCGTTCGTCACCCGCTTCCGCCACCGGGCCTACTTCGTGGCGCTGGTGCTGGTCGGCACGGTGGTGGCCGTCGGCACCCACCCCTTCGACGACCCGTCGCCCGTCGGCGGGCTGTTCAAGGCGTTCGCCGAGGGCTCGACGGCCGGCCTCGCCCTGCGCTCCACGGCGAGGGCCGTGCCCCTCGTCGTGCTCGGCCTCGCGGTGCTGCTCGGCACGGCGCTGACGGCGCTCGGCCGGCGGCTGCGGACGTCCGGCGTGGTCGCCGCCGTGCTCGTCGGCGCGCTGGTGCTGGCCGCCAACCCGGCCCTGTTCGCCGGCCAGTTCGTGGACGAGGGGCTGCTGCGGGACGAGGAGGTGCCGGGCTACTGGCGGGAGGCGGCCGCCTGGCTCGACGGGCGGGGCGACGCCACCCGCGTGCTCGAGATCCCCGGCATCGACTTCGCCGCCTACCGCTGGGGCAACACCGTCGACCCCGTCACTCCCGGCCTCATGGACCGCCCGTACGTGGCCAGGGAGCTGATCGCCTTCCTCGGCTCGCCGGCCGCCGCCGACCTCCTGATCGCCCTGGACCGGCGCTTCCAGGAGGGGATCGCCGAGCCGGAGGCCATCGCCCCGGTCGCCCGGCTGCTCGGCGTGGGCGACGTGGTGCTGCGCTCCGACCTCCAGTTCGAGCGCTACCGCACCCCCCGGCCCCGCATCCTGTGGGACGAGCTGACCCCGCCGCCGGCCGGCCTCGGCGAGCCGGTCGGCTTCGGCGACCCCGCGCCGAACGTGCCCGACCCCCGCCTGCCCCTCGTCGACGAGCTGGCCCTCGCCACCGCGCCGGGGGCCGAGGACCCGCCGCCGGTGGCCGCCTTCCCGGTGGAGGACGCCGCCCCGATCGTGCGGGCCCACCCGGCGGCCGGTCCGCTGGTGCTGGCCGGCGACGGCGAGGGCGTGGTCGACGCGGCCGCCGAGGGCCTCGTGACCGGCGACCGGGTGCTGCTCTACGCGGCCTCGCTGTCCGACGCCGAGCTGGAGGAGGCGCTCGCCGGCGGGGCCGACCTCGTGGTCACCGACACCAACCGGCGCCGGGCCCGGCGGTGGCGGACGGTCCGGGAGAACGCCGGCTACACCGAGCGGGCCGGAGAGGAGCCGGCCGTCGACGACCTGGCCGACGCCCGCCTCGACGTGTTCCCCGACGCCGACGACGACGACCGCACGGTGGCCGTCACGCCCGGGGCCGAGGTGTCGGCCACCAGCTACGGCAACCCCGTCTCCCTCACCGCCGACAACCGGCCGGCCCTGGCCCTCGACGGCGACCCGGAGACGGCCTGGGAGACGGCGGCGTTCTCCGCGGTCGACGGGAAGGGCGAGCGGCTGACGGTCGTGCCCGACGGGCCGGTGACGACCGACCGGGTCACCCTCCTCCAGCCGGTGCGGGGCGCCCGCAACCGGCACCTCACCGAGGTCCGCCTGCACTTCGCCGGCGACGACGGCGGCGAGCCGGTCGACGCCGTGCTCGGGCCGGAGTCGCTCGCCGCCCCGGGCCAGGTGGTGACGTTCCCGTCCCGCACGTTCTCCCGCCTCGACGTCGAGATCGTCGCCACCGACCGGGGCCGCCTCGGCGACTACACGGGGATCAGCGGCGTCGGGTTCGCGGAGGTCGGCATCCCCGGCGTGGAGGTCACCGAGCTGGTCCGGCTGCCGGTCGACCTGCTGGCGACGGCCGGCGAGGCCTCCCTGGACCACCGCCTGACCCTGCTGATGACCCGCCAGCGCTCCAACCCGGGGGAGCCGGTCCGGTCCGACGAGGAGCCGGCCATGGCCAGGACGTTCTCGCTGCCGGCCGAGCGGTCGTTCACGGTGGCCGGCGCCGCCCGCCTGTCGGCCTACGCCCCCGACGAAATCCTCGACCGGCTGCTGGGCGCCGGCGGCGGGCTCGTCGCCCGGTCGTCGGGCCGGCTGCCGGGCGACGTGGAGGCCCGGTCGGCGGCGGCCGTCGACGGCGACCCGGCCACCCACTGGAGCCCGGGGTTCCTCGGCCAGGAGGGGCACTGGCTGGAGGTCGAGGCGGCCGGGCCGGTCACCTTCGACCACCTCGACCTCGCCCTCGTGGCCGACGGCCGCCACTCGGTGCCGACCCGCCTGCTGGTCGAGGCCGGGGGCGAGTCCAGGGTGGTCGACGTGCCGGCGGTGGAGGACCGGGCCGAGGAGGACGCCGTGGTCGAGGCCCCGGTGTCGTTCCCGCCGCTCACCGGCTCGACCGTGCGGGTGACGGTCGAGGCGGTCAGGGAGGTGACGACCACCGACTACTACACGAACGGGCCGATCACCATGCCGGTCGGCGTGGCCGAGCTCGGCCTCGCCGGGGTCACCGAGCCCCTCCCCACCGGGCCCCTCCCGGGCGACTGCCGGGAGGACCTGCTGACCGTGGACGGGTCGCCCGTCGGCCTCCGGCTGGCCGGCGAGGCCGGCGGCGCCGCGGCCAGGGACCGGCTGGCCGTCGAGACCTGCGACGGGCGGCCGCTCGTGCTCGGCCCCGGCGACCACGTGGTCAGGGCGGCCAAGGGGGCGACGACCGGCGTCGACCTCGACCGCCTCGTGCTGGCGTCGGCGCCGGGCGGCGGGCCGGTCGCCCTCGACGCCGACGGCCGGGTGCCGGCCGGGTCGCCGCCGGCCGGGTCGCCGTCGCCGTCGGTGGAGGTGCTGGAGGCCGGGCGCACGTCGGTCCGGGCCCGGGTGACGGGGGCGACGGCGCCGACCTGGCTGGTGCTCGGCCAGAGCCGCAACGCCGGGTGGACGGCGTCGGCCGGTGGCGAGTCGCTCGGAGGCTCGGCCCTGGTCGACGGGTTCGCCAACGGCTGGCTGCTGCCCGGCTCGCCCGACGGCCGGCCCGTCGAGGTGACGATGACGTGGGAGCCGCAGCGCACGGTGTGGGCCGGCCTGGGGCTGTCCCTCGTCGCCGTGCTGGCCTGCGTGGCCCTCGCGGTGGTCGACCCG
>DASWMK010000054.1 GCA_036399815.1 Acidimicrobiales bacterium | reverse complement strand
CCGCGGCCGGCCTCGTGGGGCACCTCGCCGCGGAGGACGACCCGGCGGCCGGTCACCTCCACCTCCGGCTGGGGCAGGTGCCAGGTGCGCTGGTCCGAGCCGATGGCCGACCGGACCCGGTCGGCCAGGGCGTCGGGGCGGGGTGGGCGAACGTCGGCCAGGGCCCGGCGGGCCCGCTCGCGGAGGTCCCGGCCCGGCACCGGCGCAACGAGGAGCCCGACGACGACGCCGGCGCCGACCAGGGCGATGCGGCGCGGCCCGACCAGGCGCCCGGCCCGCCATCCGGCGGTGAACCCGAGCCGGCCGACGGCGACGACCGCCCGCAGCGGGAGGCCGGCCAGCACCGAGCCGGCGACGGCGATCCGCACCCCCTGGCGCGCCGCCACCACCGCCCCCCTCGCCGGGGCGAGCGCCACCCGCACCCCCGCCACCACCAGCCGTCCGATCATCGGCTCCTCCTCACCCGTCGGGACGCCAAGGATCGCCGCCACGGCCCGGCGGCGCCAGCACCGCGGCCGAGATGGCCGGCGAACGGTCCGCCGGCCGACCGCGAGCGGCGACCGACCGCTGGTACGGCGCCGCCGCCAGGTCGCTCCGACGGGCACGCCGCACGCGACCGGCCGACGGCGGCCTACGACGGCCGACGACGGGCCGACCGCTCCGCGCCGCCCGAGGAGGACGCGGCCGGGCCGGCGGCAGCTGGGACGGCGGGCGCCGGTGCCGGCGCCGCCGATCGCGCCGGGGCCGCCGGCGCCAGGTCGGCGGTCCGTCGGCGCGGCCGGGGGTCAGGCGAAGAGCGCGTCCACGAACTCGTCGGGGTCGAAGGGGACGAGGTCGTCGGCCGTCTCGCCGAGGCCGACGAGCTTGACCGGGATGCCGAGCTCGGACTGGATGGCGAGGACGATGCCGCCCTTGGCCGAGCCGTCGAGCTTGGTGAGCACCACGCCGGTGACCTCGACCGCCTCGGTGAACTGGCGGGCCTGGGCGAGGCCGTTCTGCCCGGTGGTGGCGTCGATGACGAGCAGCACCTCGGTGACCTTGCCGGGCGGCTTGTCCGCCACCCGCCGCACCTTGCGCAGCTCCTCCATCAGGTTGACCTTGGTGTGGAGGCGCCCGGCCGTGTCGGCGAGCACGAGGTCGACGTCGCGCGCCGCCGCCCGCTGGACGGCGTCGAAGATGACCGAGCCGGGGTCGCCGCCCTCGGCCCCCCTGACGAGGTCGGCCCCGACCCGCTCGGCCCACAGCTCGAGCTGCTCGGCGGCGGCCGCCCGGAACGTGTCCCCGGCCGCCATCACCACCCGCCGGCCGTCGTCCACCTGCTGGCGGCCGACCTTGCCGATCGTGGTCGTCTTCCCCACCCCGTTCACCCCGACGAAGAGCCAGACGTTGGTGACGCCGTCCTCCAGCAGCAGGGACCGGTCGCCCCCGGCGAGCGCCCCCTTCAGCTCCTCCTTCAGCGACTCGACCAGCACGTCGGGGTCCGTGATGCGCTCGGCGTCGGCCCTGGCCCGGAGCCCGTCGAGCAGCGTGGCCGTCGTCTTCACGCCGACGTCGGCCCGGATCAGCGCCTCCTCGAGGTCGTCCCACGTCTCGCCGTCGATCTTCGACTTCGACCGGACGGCGCCGACGTAGTCCGCCAGCAGGCTCCTGGCCTTCCCCAGCCGGTCGCGGAAGGACGGCCGGGCCCTGGGCGGCGCCTCCGGCTCGGGCTCGGGCTCGGGGACCGGGACGGCCGGGGCCAGCGCCTCCTCGACCTGGGCGGCGAGGGCCTCGTCGACCTCGACGGTCGGCGGCGGCGCGGGGCGGGGCGGGGCGGCGGTGGCGGAGGTGGCGCCGAGCCGGCCGGGCGCGGGCGGCGGCTCCAGCTCGGGGCCCCGCCGGCGGCGGGCGACGAGCACCCCGCCGGCCGTGAGGGCCAGCACGAGGACGACGGCGAGGACGGCGATCAGGGCTTCCATGGGTGAGAGGCACCTTACCGAGGGGGTGCGACGGTGACGCCGGGCGGCGGGGCGGGCGTCGCGACCGTCCCAGCGTCACACGGGGTGCGTAGCCTTTCGCCGATGGCTCCCGACCACGGCCCCGTCGCCGCCCCCGCCGCCGAGGCCGCGGTCCTCGAGCGCATCCTGTTCGAGGTCAAGAAGGTCATCGTCGGCCAGGACCGGCCCATCGAGCGCCTGCTCGCCTGCCTCCTCGCCAAGGGCCACTGCCTCCTCGAGGGCGTGCCCGGCCTGGCCAAGACCCTCGCCGTCGAGACGCTGGCGACCGTGGTCGGCGGGTCGTTCGTCCGCATCCAGTTCACCCCCGACCTGGTCCCGTCGGACATCGTCGGCACCCGCATCTACCGGGCCTCGTCGGAGGAGTTCGACGTCGAGCTCGGGCCGATCTTCGCCAACTTCGTGCTGGCCGACGAGATCAACCGGGCGCCGGCCAAGGTCCAGTCGGCCCTGCTCGAGGTGATGGCCGAGCACCACGTGTCGATCGGCGGCCAGACCTTCCCCGTGCCCGAGCCGTTCCTCGTGCTCGCCACCCAGAACCCGATCGAGTCCGAGGGCGTCTACCCGCTGCCCGAGGCCCAGCGGGACCGGTTCCTGATGAAGGTCGTCATCGGCTACCCGAACATGGCCGAGGAGATCGAGATCGTGCGGCGCATGGGCGTGTCGCCGCCCACGGCTTCGCCGGCCACCGGCCTCGACGACCTGCGCCGCCTCCAGGCCGCCGCCGACCAGGTGTACGTGGACCGCGGGGTGGTCGAGTACGCCGTCCGCCTCGTCGCCGCCACCCGCCACCCGGTCGAGTTCGGCCTGCCCGACCTGGCCGAGCTGCTGGCCTACGGGGCCAGCCCGAGGGCCAGCCTCGGCCTCGTCGCCGGCGCCCGGGCCCTCGCCCTCCTCCGGGGCCGGGGCTACGCGCTCCCCCAGGACGTGTTCGACGTGGCCCCCGACGTGCTCCGCCACCGGCTCGTCCTGTCCTACGAGGCGCTGGCCCAGGGCCTCGGCATCGACCACGTGCTCGGCCGCGTGCTGTCCACCGTCCCCGCGCCCCGGCTGGCGCCCACCCAGGACGGGGCGAGGGTGGCGGGGTGACGGCACCCCCCTCCGTCGCCGACCGCTCCCCCGAGGAGGTGCTGCGCCGGCTGGAGCTGGCCGTCGTGCGCCGCCTGGACGGCATGCTCCAGGGCGACTACCGGGGGCTCGTCCCCGGGCACGGCACCGAGGCCGGCGACGCCCGCGCCTACGTCCCCGGCGACGACGTGCGCCGCATCGACTGGAACGTGACGGCCCGGACCACGCTCCCCCACGTGCGGGACACGGTCGCCGACCGCGAGCTCGAGACCCGGGTGCTGGTCGACCTGTCGGCGTCGCTCGACTTCGGCACCGCGGCCTGCGAGAAGCGGGACCTGGCCGTCGCCGCGGTGGCCGCCGTCGGCTTCCTCACCGCCCGCCTCGGCAACCGCATCGGCGCCGTCGTGCTCCAGGGGTCGAGCATCCGCGAGGTGCCGCCCCGCCCCGGCCGGGACCACCTGCTGGCCCTGCTCCACACCGTCGTCGCCGCGCCGCGGGTCGAGGGCGGCGGCCCGGCCGACCTGGCCGCCGGGCTGAGCCGGCTCGCCGCCACCGCCCGCCGCCGGGGCCTGGTCGTCGTGGTGTCCGACTTCCTCGCCGACCGGGGCTGGGAGCAGCCCCTCCGCGCAGTGGCGTCCCGCCAGGAGGTGCTCGCCGTCGAGGTCGTCGACCCCCGCGAGCTCGAGCTGCCGGCCGTCGGCGTCCTCACCCTGGTCGACCCCGAGACCGGCCGGCGCCGGGACGTGCAGACGGCGAACGCCGGCCTGCGGGCCCGCTACGCGGCGGCCGCCGCCGAGCAGCGGGCCGCCATCGCCGCCGCCCTCCGGGCCGCCGGCGCGGACCACCTCGTCCTCCGCACGGACTCGGACTGGCTGGTCGACCTCGTCCGCTTCGTCGCCGGCCGGCGCACCCGGGTGCAGGCCCGCGCCCGGCTCGAGCCGCTCACCACCTGAGGCCGGCGATGACCTTCCTCAGCCCGTCCCGGCTGCTCCTGCTGGTCGGCGTGGCCGCCCTGGCCGCGGCGTACCTCGCCGTGCAGGCCCGGCGCGACCGCTACGCCGTCCGCTTCACCAACCTGGCCCTGCTCGACGTGGTCGCCCCCGAGCGGCCCCGCTGGCGGCGCCACCTGCCGGCCGTCGCCTTCCTGCTGGCGGTGACGGCGCTCGTCGCCGCCTTCGCCCGGCCGGCGCGGGACGAGCGGGTGCCGCGCGAGCGGGCGACGGTGATGATGGCCATCGACACGTCGCTGTCGATGCAGGCCGAGGACATCACCCCGGACCGGATCAGGGCGGCCAAGGCGGCGGCCGCCGACTTCGTCGACCTCCTGCCCGACAGCATCAACCTCGGCCTGGTCAGCTTCGACGGGGTGGCCAGGGTGGAGGTGCCGCCGACCACCGAGCACGTGCTCGTGCAGACGGCCATCGCCGACCTCGAGCTCCACGAGAGCACGGCCATCGGCGAGGCCATCTACGCCTGCCTGGACGCCATCGACACGATGCCGCCCGCCCCCGACGGGGCGCCGGTGCCGGGCCGGATCGTGCTGATGTCGGACGGCGAGACGACCGTCGGGCGGCCCAACGAGGAGGCGGCCCAGGCGGCGGCCGACGCCGAGGTGCCGGTGTCGACGATCGCCTTCGGCACCGACGCCGGCATGGTGACCGTCGACGGCACGGCCATCACCGTCCCGGTCGACGAGGACGCGCTCGCCAACATCGCCGAGGTCACGGGGGGCACGTCGTTCACGGCGGCCAGCGCCGACCAGCTCGAGGAGGTGTACGCCGACATCGGGTCGTCGCTCGGCTACGAGACCGAGCAGCGGGAGATCACCGGGTGGTTCCTCGGCGCGGGCCTCGTGCTGCTCCTGCTGGCCGCGGCGGGCTCGCTCGTCTGGTCGAGCCGGCTGCCGTAGCGGGGGACGGGATGACGACCGCCTCCGAGTGGCGGGCCCGCGTGCTGGACGAGGTGGACGCCCGGCAGGACGACCTGGTCGCCGCCGTGCGCGACCTGGTCGGCGTGCCCAGCGTGACCGGGACCGACGGCGAGCACGACGCGCAGGCCCTCCTCGCCCGGGACCTCGCCGCCGACGGGCTGGAGGTCGACCACTGGCCGCTGCCCCTCGCCGACCTGCTGGCCGACCCCGAGTTCCCCGGGGTCGAGGTGCCCCGGCGGGAGGCGTGGGGGGTGGTCGGGCGGCTCCCGGCGGCCGACCCGGCCGGCGGCGGCCGGTCGCTGCTGCTGCTCGGCCACGTGGACGTGGTGCCGCCCGGCGACCGGGGGGCGTGGTCGGCCACCGACCCGTTCACCTGCACGGTCGACGGCGCGTCCGCCTACGGCCGGGGCACCTGCGACATGAAGGCCGGCCTGGTCGCTGCCCGGTTCGCCGCCCTCGCCCTGCGGGCCGCCGGCGTGCCGCTGCGGGCCGACGTGCTCGTCGCCGGGGTCGAGGGCGAGGAGGACGGCGGCCTCGGCACGTTCGGCCTCCTCCGGCGGGGGGTGCGGGCCGACGCCTGCGTGGTGCCCGAGCCGACCTCGCTCGACGTCGTCCCGGCCTGCGCCGGCGCCCTCACGTTCCGGCTGACCGTGAAGGGCCGGGCCACCCACGCCGCCCGCCGGCCGGACGGGGTCAGCGCGCTCGACAAGCTGTGGCCGGTGTGGTCGGCGCTGGCCGACCTGGAGCGGCGCCGCAACCGGGACGTCGACCCGCTGATGGCCGGCTGGGAGGTGCCCTACGCGCTGTCGATCGGCACCGTGCGGGCCGGCGACTGGGCCTCGTCGGTGCCCGACCTGCTGGTGGCCGAGGGCCGCCTCGGAGTCCTGCTGGACGAGACGCCGGCGGCCGCCCGCGCCGCCCTCGAGGCGGCGGTGGCCGAGGCCTGCGCCGGCGACGCCTGGCTGCGGGACCACCCCGTCGAGGTCGAGTGGTGGGGCGGGCAGTACGCGTCGGGGCGGTTGCCGGCCGGGAGCGACCTGGTCGAGCGGATGGCCGCCGCCCACCGGGCGGTCATGCCCGGCGGCCCCGACCCGGGGGTGCTCGGCGTGCCCTACGGCAGCGACCTGCGCCTCCTCACCGGCCTCGGCGGCATCCCCACCGTGCACTACGGCCCGGGCGACGCCGGCCTGGCCCACGGGCCCGACGAGCGGGTGCCCATCGGCGAGGTCCTGGCCACGGCCCGGGCGCTGGCCGTGCTCGCCCTCGACGTGTGCGGCGTGGCCGCCTAGGCCCCGGCCGACACCTTCTCGCTCAGCACCCGCGACGAGCCGCCCGGCTCCATCGTCACCCCGTACAGGCAGTCGGCCGCCTCCATCGTCCGCTTCTGGTGGCTGACGATGAGCAGCTGGGCGTCGGTGCGGAACTCGGCGATCAGGTCGAGGAAGCGGTGGAGGTTGACGTCGTCGAGGGCGGCCTCGACCTCGTCCATCACGTAGAACGGCGACGGCCGGCTGCGGAACACGGCGAACAGGAAGGCGAGGGCGGTCAGCGACCGCTCGCCGCCCGACAGCAGCGACAGCTTGCGGACGTTCTTGCCCGAGGGCCGGGCCTCGACCTCGATGCCGGTCGTCAGCAGGTCCTCCGGGTCGGTGAGGCGCAGGCGCCCCTTGCCCCCGGGGAACAAGGTCTCGAACAGCCGCTCGAAGTTGTCGGCCACGTCGGCGTAGGCGGCGGCGAAGACCGACACGATCTCGTCGTCCACCGCCCTGATCACCTTGGCCAGGTCCCGCCTGGTGGACTTCACGTCGTCCAGCTGGGACTCGAGGAACCCGTGCCGCTCGAGCAGCGCGGCGTGCTCCTCGAGGGCGAGCGGGTTGACGGGGCCGAGCAGGCGGAGCTCGCGCTCGAGCTCCCTCGCCCTCGCCCCGGCGCCCACGCCGTCGGGCAGCGGGGGGCAGGGCGCGTCGACGGCGGCCTCCGGCTCGCAGTCGAGGTCGCGGCGGAGGCCCTCGACCGCGGTCTCCAGGCGGAGGCGGACCTCGGCCTCCTCCAGCTCGGCCCGCTGCTGCCGCTCGCGGACCTCGCCCAGGCGCCGCTCGGCGTCGGCCCGCTCGGCCCGCAGCCCGTCGAGGCGGCGGGACTGCTCCCTCGCCTCCTCGGACTGCCGCCGGCGGCGCTCGCGCAGGCCGGCGAGGTGGCCCTCGACGACGGCCAGCCGGTCGGCGACGAGCGCGGCGAGGCGGTCGGTGGCGGTGATGCGGCGGTCGACGTCGACCCGGCGGGCCTCGGCGGCCGACCGCTCGGCGGCGTCGCGGCTCAGGCGCTCGTCCACCTCGGCCAGGCGCCGGCGCAGGAACGTCCGGCGCTCGTCGAGCCCGGCGGCGCGGACCTCGAGGTCGGTGCGGAGGGCGCCGACGGCGGCGGCCCGCTCCTCGAGGGCCCGCCGGGCCGCGGCCCTGGCCCTGGCCCGCTCGGCGCCGGCCGCCTCCTCGGCCTCGAGCGCGGGCAACGCCGCCTCCAGCTCGGCCAGGCGGGCCCGCTCCCGCTCCGCCCTGGCCGCCACCTCGCCGAGGTGGGCCCGCAGGCTGGCCGCCTCGGCCTCGGCGTCGCGCTGGTCGGCCTCCAGCCGGGCGAGGGCGTCCCCGGCCGCGGTGGCCGCGGCGACGTCGTCCTCCAGCGCCCGGCGGGCGCCGGCCTCCGCCTCCCGGGCGGCGTCGAGCACGGCCGTGGCGTCGGCCAGCCGGGCGGCTGCCGCGGCGGCGACCCGCTCGGCCTCGGCGGCCCGCTCCCTGGCCGCGTCGAGGGTGGCCCTCGTGACCCCGCTGCGGGCCTCGCCGACCCGCCACCCCCTGGCCGAGAAGCGGTCGCCCTCGGGGGTGACGACGGTGGCGGCGGGGGCGGCGAGGGCGGCGTCGACGGCCGCCTCCCACCCGCCGGCCACGCACACGGCCCCGGCGAGCAGCACGTCGAGCAGGGCGTCGACCCCGGGCGCCAGG
>DASWMK010000053.1 GCA_036399815.1 Acidimicrobiales bacterium | reverse complement strand
CGGAGCGCTACTCGACCAGCTCCGCCGGCACCGCCTCGAGGTGCAGGACCTCGCTTCCCCGCAGCACGCGGAGGGTCACTCGCCGACCGATGGCGTCGCCGATCATGATCCGCTGGAGGTCGCCCGCGTCCTCGATGGGCCGGTCGTCGAGGTCGAGGATCGCGTCGGTCGGGCGGAGACCGGCGCGAGCGGCCGGGCTGCCGTCCACGACGTCCACGACCCCGACCGCCCGGTTCCGGCCGAGGCGGTCGGCCACCCGCGGGGGCAGCGGGCGACCGGAGCCGACGATGCCGAGGTACGCCCGGCGGAACCGGCCCTCGCTCATGAGCGCCCCGACGATCCTCGTCGTCGTGGCGTTCACCGGCACGGCGAGGCCGAGCCCGATGCCGGCGACCGCGGTGTTGATGCCGACGACCCGTCCCCGGCTCTCGACGAGGGCGCCGCCGGAGTTCCCCGGGTTCAGCGCGGCGTCGGTCTGGATCACGTTCTCGACGATGCGGGTGGCCGAGCCCGCCCTCGTCGGCAGCGACCGGCCGAGCGCGCTGACCACGCCCGCAGTCACCGACCCGCCGAAGCCCAGCGGGTTGCCGATGGCGACCACCAGCTGGCCCACGCGCAGGCGGTCGGCGTCACCGAGGGTGGCGTTGACGAGCGCCGAGCCGCGGAGGCGCACGACGGCGAGGTCGCTCAGCGGGTCGGCGCCCACCGTCTCCAGGTCGAGCTCACGGCCGTCGGCCAGGGTCGCGGTGCCCCGGCTCGAACCGGCGACGACATGGGCGGACGTCAGGGCGAACCCGTCCGCGGTGATCACCACGGCGGAGCCGGCGCCCGCCGGTCCTCGCCCGCCCCGGCCGTGCAGTCGCAGGCTGGCCACGGCGGGGGTCACCTGCTCGGCGACGGCGGTGACGATGCGGGAGTAGGCGTCGAGCGCGTCGTCGTCGTGGGTGGCGCCGTCGGCGGCGGGCGCCGGTGCCACGTCGGTCGTCGCCATCTCAGATCGACACCGGGCCGCTGGCCCGGGCCTTCTTGACGTGCTCCAGCGCAGCCCGGAGGTCGTCGATCCAGGCGCGCTCGTGCTTCTCGACGAGCCGGACGCACCAGGCGAGCGCCTCGCTCCTGCTCCGCGCCACACCGGCGTCGATCAGAAGGTCGAGCACCGCTCGCTCGGTCATGCGGAGGCGCGTCATCACGGGCACGGCGAGGGAGGTGAACACCCGGCGGGTGTCGCCGATGACGGCGCCCCACGACACCTTCCGCTGGAAGAGGTGCTCGGCCTGGGTGGCGATGTCGATGCGCCGCTCACGAGTCTCCTCGCGGAAGGCGCTGATGCGAGCGGCGCGGCGGGCGTCGGGGTCACCGTCGCCGTCGACGGCGGTCGGCTCGGGGAGGGGCAGGAGGACGAGGATCTCGTCGTTGTCGACGGTCACCGTCGCCGGCGCGGCGAGCCAGTCGGACGGGACGTGGTCGACGAACCAACGCTCGATGGTGGCGGCAGCGGTCTCTGGCATGCAGCTGACGTTACTGGATTACGTGATTACGTCGCCGGCCATTACGCGGTCATCCGTCACTGGGAGCGCCCGGCTCGAGCCCCGGCCAGAAGCTGCGGAGGTGGTCCGAGAACTGCGCCGGGCTGCGCCCCTCGCCGGCCAGCGCGTCGAGCACGGCCCCGACGACGGCCTGGTAGAAGGGCTCGCCCTCGGCCGGCGACAGGACCACCCCGCGGCGCTCGGCGCTCGCGGCCAGTCGGTTGGCGACGACGAACCAGGCGTGGAGCAGGTACTCCACGGTCGCCGGGTCGAGGTCGGCCGACCAGCGGAACGGGTCGCACCGCTGGGCGACGGCGCGCCACTCGTCCAGGTAGCGGGCGAAGGCGTCGAGCGCGGCGAGGTCGACGGGTGGGGCGACGTCGTCGGCCAGGTCCCGCAGGTCGTCGACGACGGAGCCGGCGTACGACGTCCATGCCAGCACGCTCGCCGCCGGCACCGGGCCGACCTCCACGAGCATCGCCCCGGAGCGTACTTCGCCGCCCGCGCGCCCCTGACCGGGCGCGGGCCGGCGCACCGGCCATCCGGACGACGCGCCGGGCGGCTCACGGCACGCCGCCTGCGGGCCGGAGCGGCGCCGGACGACGAACCCCCGCGCCGTCGAGCGCGGTCGAGCGGGGTCGGCGGGGCCCACCGAGCGGCGACGCCTGGCGGAGCAGGGCGGCTCCGCCAGGAGCCGGCCGCGGTGGCGCGGTGGAGCGGAGAGGAGCCATCCACTAGACCGGCGCCGCACCGAAACGAACCGTTGGAGGCCCCGTGCCCACTGTTCTCATCACCGGTTGCAGCAGCGGCATCGGCCTCCTGACCGCGGTCGAGATGGCGCGGCGGGGCGACACGGTCGTCGCGACGATGCGCAACCCAGACCGCGACGGTCCCCTCCGGGACGCGGCGGCGGAGGCCGGGGTGGACCTCACCGTCGTCGCCCTCGACGTCGCCGACGACGCGTCGGTGCGCCGCGGCATCGCCGAGGCGGAGGCGGCCGTCGGCCCGCTCGACGTCGTCGTCAACAACGCCGGCATCGAGGTGAAGGGCCCGATCGAGGAGGTCGACGACGACGAGGCCCTCCGCCAACTGGACACGAACGTCCTCGGCCCGCTGCGGGTCATCCGGGCCGTCGTCCCGTCCATGCGGGAGCGCCGGTCGGGGACGATCGTCAACGTCTCCTCCCTCGCCGGCCTCGTCGCCCGGCCGTTCGCCGGCCTGTACGCCGCCAGCAAGCACGCGCTCGAGGCCCTCAGCGAGGCGCTCGCCCTCGAGGTGCGGGCCTACGGCGTGCGGGTCGTCGTCGTGGAGCCCGGGCAGTTCGGCACGAGGATCGGCGAGAACGCCGTCGTCGCCCGGCGGTTCCGGCCCGGCTCGCCCTACTGGGACACCTCGGCCCGCTTCGACACCGCCATCGGCGGCCTGGTCCCCGGCGGCGAGCCGGCCGACGCCGGCGTCGTGGCCAGGGTGATCGCCGACCTCGCCCACGCCGACGACCCGCCCCTGCGCACGCTCGTCGGCCAGGACGCCGAGATGGTGATGGCCGTGCGCCGGTCGACGGACTTCGAGGGGTTCGAGAAGGCCATGCGGGCGACGCTCGACTGGTGGGACTGACCGGCGCCAGGTGGTGAACCCGGCGCGGCGGTGGTAACGAAGGACCAGCACGGACGACAGGGCGCAGGCCCGGACAAGGAGACGGAGCGGTGGCAGACGAGGTCCAGGTGAGGGACCGGCTCTACATCGACGGCGCCTGGGTGCCGTCGACCGGCACGGGCACGCTCGACGTGGTCAACTCCACCACCGAGCAGGTGATGGGGCGCATCCCCGACGGCACGCCCGAGGACGTCGACCGGGCCGTCGCCGCCGCCAAGGCTGCCTTCCCGGCGTGGTCGGCCACCTCCGTCGACGACCGGGCCAAGTACCTCCAGGCCATCACCGAGGGCCTCCAGGCCCGCTCGGAGGAGATCGCGACGACGGTCGCCCAGGAGGTCGGCATGCCGATCCACCTGAGCCACATCATCCAGGCCGGCCTGCCCATGATGACGTTCGGGTCGATGCCCGGGATCCTCGCCGGCTACCAGTTCGAGGAGACGGTCGGGAACTCGCTCGTCGTGAAGGAGCCGGTCGGCGTCGTCGGCTGCATCACCCCGTGGAACTACCCGCTCCACCAGATCGCCGCCAAGGTGGCCCCCGCGCTCGCCGCCGGCTGCACGGTCGTGCTGAAGCCGAGCGAGGTCGCCCCGCTCAACGCCTTCATCCTCGCCGAGATCGTCGACGCCGCCGGGCTGCCGGCCGGCGTGTTCAACCTCGTCACCGGCGTCGGGCCGGTCGTCGGCGAGGCGATCGCCGCCCACCCCGACGTCGACATGGTGTCGTTCACCGGGTCGACCCGGGCCGGCAAGCGGGTCAGCGAGCTGGCCAGCCAGACGGTGAAGAAGGTGGCCCTCGAGCTCGGCGGGAAGTCGCCGAACGTCATCCTCGACGACGCCGACCTCCGCCAGGCGGTCAGCGACGGCGTGGGCAAGGCGTTCCTGAACTCGGGCCAGACGTGCAGCGCGCTCACCCGCATGCTCGTCCCCCGGGAGAAGCTGGCCGAGGCCGAGGAGATCGCCGCCCAGGCCGCCGCCAACTTCAAGCCCGGCGACCCGTTCAAGCCGGGCAGCGTGCTCGGGCCGCTCGTGTCGGCCGTGCAGCGCGACCGGGTCCGCAGCTACATCCGCAAGGGCATCGAGGAGGGCGCCCGCCTCGTCACCGGCGGCGAGGAGCCGCCCGAGGGCCTGGAGACCGGCTACTTCGTGCAGCCGACCGTGTTCTCCGAGGTCCGCAACGACATGACCATCGCCCAGGAGGAGATCTTCGGGCCCGTCCTCGTCCTCATCCCCTACGACACCGAGGACGAGGCCGTCCGCATCGCCAACGACACCGTCTACGGGCTCGCCGGCGGCGTGTGGTCGGGCGACCCCGAGCGCGCCAAGCGGGTGGCCCGCCAGATCCGCACCGGCCAGGTGGAGGTCAACGGCGGCGCCTTCAACCCGCTGGCCCCGTTCGGCGGGTTCAAGCAGTCGGGCCATGGCCGCGAGCTCGGCCGGTACGGGCTCGACGAGTTCCTGACCGTCAAGTCGCTCCAGCTGTAGCCGGGCGTCCACGCCCGCCGGGCGGCACGTACGCTCGGCGGGCGTGACCGCGCCGGCCGGACCGCCGCCGCCCCGCTGCCGGGCGAGCGACCTGGGCCTCACGATCGGCAGCCTCCCGTCCGGGCCGACCGGGACGATCGTCGACGTCCCCGACGTCCTCGTCGGCCACGCCACCGTGTGGCGCGACGAGCCCGACCCGCCCGAGGGGCGGGGCGTCGCCCGCACCGGCGTCACCGCCGTCGTCCCCTACGGCGTCGGCGACCTGTTCCACGCGCCGGTCCCGGCGGCCGTCGCCGTCCTCAACGGCGCCGGCGAGCTCACCGGCGCCGTCTCCGTCGCCGAGTGGGGGATCCTCGAGACGCCCGTCCTGCTGACGAGCTCGATGCAGGTGGGGCGAGTGCTCGACGCCACGGTCGCCGCGCTGGTCGAGGCGGAGCCGGCCATCGGCGTCGACGACGTCGTCCTCCCGGTCGTCGGCGAGTGCGACGACAGCCACCTGAACGACACGCGGGTCGTGCAGGTGGACGCTGACGACGTGCGGGCCGCGCTCGACGGCGCGGCCGGCGCCGAGGACGGCCCGGTGGCCGAGGGTGTGGTCGGGGCCGGGACCGGCATGTCGTGCCTCGGGTTCAAGGGCGGGATCGGGAGCGCGTCGCGGGTGGTAGGCGACTGGACCGTCGGCGTGCTCCTGCTCGCCAACTTCGGCGAGCCGGGCCGGCTGACCGTCGCCGGCGTGCCCGTCGGCCGGCTGCTGGCCGGCGACCGCCCGGAGGCCGCACAACCACCGCCGCCGCCGGCCGGGTCGTGCATCGTCGTCGTCGCCACCGATGCGCCCCTCGACCCTCACCAGCTGCGGCGGGTGGCGACGCGGGCCGGCCTCGGCCTCGCCCGCACCGGCTCGTACGCCCATCACAGCAGCGGCGAGATCTTCCTCGCCTTCTCGACGGCCGAGGGCGTCCGCCGGGCCCGGCCGGACCGGGACGGCGACCCGACCGTCACCCGCACGACCCTGCACGACTGGGCGCTCGACGGCCTGTTCGCCGCCACGGTGGAGGCGACGGAGGAGGCCGTCCTCAACTGCCTGTGCGCCGCCGACACGGTGACCGGCCGCGACGGCCGCACGGTCCCGGGACTCCCCCTCGACCGGGTACGGGAGCTCCTCGAACGGGCCGGCGCCACGGCCGGCTGACGTCGGCGCGGCTGTCGACCCGCCGGCGCAGGATCGGCGGGTCGACGGTCGCCGCACACCGGGCGCATGGCCGCCGCACCAGCCGGCACATGGCCGCCGCACCGACCGGCACACGACCCCGGCACCGGCGAGCACACGGGCGGGTCACCGGCCGGCACACGACCCCGGCACCGGCGAGCACACCCGCGGGTCACCGGCCGGCACGCGACCGCCGCACCGGCGAGCACACGGGCGGTCACCGGCCGGCACACGGCCGCGGCACCGGCGGGCGCCCGGGCGCCGGCGGGTGCAGCGGGCCGACGTCCACCCGTGGCCGGGCCCCGGGCGCGCCCGCCGGGACCGGTCAGCCGGCGCCGGGGAGGCGGCGCTCGCCGCTCGTGTAGTAGCGGATCAGCCAGCTGGTCAGCCCGTCGAGGCCGGGGAACAGCACCCGCTCGTTCACGTTGGCCTGGTCCAGGCGCTCCCGCACCTCGGCCTTCAGCTCGGCGCCGACCCTGACCTTGCGGGCGAGCGGCTCGTCCTGCTCCTCCAGCCACTCGCCGAGCGTCGTGGCGGTCGGCGACACGAGCGCGAACCCGGAGTACTGGTTCACCACCCGGGCGTCGAGCGACGGCGGCTCCAGCACGAGGAGGAACGGGTCGTCGCTCAGCGCGTCGAGCGCGTCGAGGGTCGGGGCCACCCGCTCCAGCAGCTCGGTGGTGAACGCCCCGGCGCCCTCGCTCTCGAGCAGCTGGCGCAGCACGCCGGGCAGGCGGCGGTGGGCCCGCACGAAGTCGAAGGTCCACACGACCCCGTCGGTGTCGCGGTGGCGGGCCGAGGCGGTGGCGAAGTGCAGGGCGACGAGCGGCGAGTACGTCCAGTCGAGCAGCCGGGTCGGCAGGCCGTGGTGCTGGCCGAGGGTGACCCACTCCCACTCGCTGAGCGGCGCCGACCCCACCTGCCGGCCGTACTTCTTGAAGTTGCGGAGGACGTGGGCCTCCTGCTCGACCAGGCCGAGGTGGTGCAGGGACGGCTCCAGCCGCCAGGAGGCGTCGGCCATGCCCCGGTGGATCAGGTTCGAGTGGAACCGGCCCGCGTGGTCGGGCCACGGCTCGGCGAACAGCGCGTCCACCAGCTCGGCCCACGAGGCCGGGCACACCTCCTCGACGGCCGCCACCTCAGCCCTTCACGTACGACAGCTTCTCGACCACCAGCCCGTCCCGCACCCGGAACACGTCCACGCCGCGCACGTGGCCGCCCTGCCAGCCGTACCGCCACCGGAACACGGCCCGGTCCCCGGCCACGAACCCCTCCTCGGTCGAGAACTCGCACCCGGGCGAGGCGAAGACGCCCCGGAAGGCGGCAGCGATGGCGTCCGGGCCCTCGTGGCGGCCGCCGTCGGGCGGGGTGGTGTCGACGAACACGGCGTCGTCGGCGACGGCGGCGGCGATCCCGGCGAGGTCCCCGGCGGCGAAGGCCAGGTTGAAGCGGGCGACGGCGGCCAGGGTGCCGCCCGGCGCCGGGTCCCGGCCGAAGCGCCCGACGAGCACGGCCTGGGGCCCGGCCTCCTCGGCGACCTCGACGGCCGGCCCGATGACCCCGCCCTCCCGGTAGAACGGCTCCCGGTCGACGAACCAGTCGGCGACGGCGGCGACGACGTCGGGGTCGAGGGCCTCGTCCTGGCCGGTCGCCCTGGCCAGGTCCCAGGCGTGGACCAGGTGGTCGGCGGCCAGCTGGAACAGGTACTCCTCGGCCGGGAAGTCGCCGAAGGACAGGTGGACGGTGACCGCCGGCTCCACCCCCTGCGACGCCGACACCGCCTCGTCGCCGGCCGCCGACCAGGCGGCGACCGGGTCGTCGCCCAGCAGGTCGCCGGCGAAGCGGTCGCCCACCTCCTCGACCGTCGCGCCGGCCAGCAGCGGCGGCGTCCACCGGCACTCCTCGACGACGTGGGCGACGAGCTCGCGCACGTCCCAGCCCTCGCACGGCGTCGGCCACCGCCACGCCCCCGCCGGCACCCCCCGCACCCGGTCGCCGAACCCGGCGACGGCCCGGCGGTGCAGCTCCCTCACGTCCACGGCCGACCTCCCCGTCCGAGCCGCTCCCCGGCATGGCACCGGCCGGCATCGTCTGGAACAGTACGACGCGCATGGGGACCCTCGATGAGCGCAACCGATCGCTGTGGGTGGCCGGCACGGACGGCCGCACCTGGCCGGCGCTGGCCGGCGCCACGGACGTGGACGTCGCCGTCGTCGGCGCCGGGATCACCGGCCTGACCACCGCCCTGCTGCTGGCCGACTCCGGCGCGTCCGTGCTGGTGGTCGAGGCCGGCCGGGTGAGCTCTGGGGTGACCGGCTACACGACGGCCAAGGTGACGTCCCTGCACGGCCTGACCTACGACCGCCTGCGGTCCCAGCACGGGGCCGAGAAGGCCGCCGCCTACGGGGAGGCCAACCAGGCGGCCGTCGAGCTGGTCGCCGCCACCGTCGAGCGGCTCGGCATCGGCTGCGAGCTGACCAGGGCGGCCGCCTACACCTACACGGAGGACCCGGCGCAGGTGGCCGAGATCGAGGCCGAGGTCGAGGCGGCCACCCAGGCCGGCCTGCCGGCCACGTTCACCACCGAGACCGACCTGCCCTACCCGGTGGCCGGCGCCATCCGGGTGGACGACCAGCTGCACTTCGACCCCCGCCGCTACTGCCTCGGCCTGGCCGAGGCGGTGGACGCGGCCGGCGCCACCGTTGCCGAGCGGACGAGGGTGGTCGACGTGCGCCAGGGGTCGCCGTGCGTGCTGCGCACCGAGCACGGCGAGGTGCGGGCCCAGCGGGTGGTCCTCGCCACCCATCTGCCGTTCCTCGACCGGGGCGGCTTCTTCGCCCGCTGCCACCCCGAGCGCTCCTACGCGCTGGCCGCCCGCCTCGACGGGCCCGTCCCCCTCGGCATGTACCTGTCGGCCGACTCGCCCACCCGCTCGGTGCGGCCGGCGAGGGGCGGCACCGTCGTCGTCCTCGGCGGCGAGGGCCACAAGGTCGGCCAGGACCCGGACACCCGCCGCCGCTACGAGGCGCTCGAGGCCTGGTCCAGGGAGCGCTTCCCCGTCGCCGACGTCGACCACCGCTGGTCGGCCCAGGACCACGTGCCGGCCGACGGCCTCCCGTTCATCGGGCCGCTCACCCCCGGCAACGACCGGGTCTTCGTCGCCACCGGCTTCAAGAAGTGGGGGATGACGAACGGCACCGTCGCCGCCATGATCCTTTCCGACCGCCTGCGGGGCGAGGAGAACCGGTGGGCGTCGACCTTCGACCCCGGCCGGTTCAAGCCCAGGGCCGAGCTGCGGGACCTGGTGAAGGAGAACGCCAACGTCGCCCGGCGGTTCGTCGGCGACCGGCTGGCCACGACCACCAAGCGGCGCTCGGGCGACGACCTGGCCGCCGGCGAGGGGGCCGTCGTCACCGTCGGCGGCAAGAAGGCGGCCGCCTTCCGGGACGACGACGGCACGCTCCACGCCGTGTCGCCGGTCTGCCGCCACCTGGGCTGCGAGGTCACGTTCAACACCGCCGAGCGGACCTGGGACTGCCCGTGCCACGGCTCCCGCTACGACGTCGACGGCCGGGTCATCGAGGGCCCGGCGACCAAGGACCTCGACCCGGTCGGCACCGACGCCGCGGAGGCCGCCCCCTCCTAGCCCCGGCGGCGGCGCCGGCGGGCCCGGCGCTGGTCCCGCTCGATCTGGCGGACGACGTTGACGGCGGGGATGCCGGTCACCCCGCCGCCGCCGTGGGTCGCCGACCCGCACTGGTAGAGGCCGGCGATCGGCGTCCGGTAGTCGGCGTAGCCGGGCGCCGGGCGCAGGTGGAACAGCTGGCTGGCCGACAGCTCGCCGTGGAAGATGTTGCCGCCGACCAGCCCGTACTCCTCCTGCATCTCGTGGGGGCCGATCACCTGGCGGTGCAGCACGGAGTCGGCGAAGCCGGGCGCGACCTCGTCCATGCCGGCGATCACCCGGTCGGCGTAGGCCTCGAGCTCGGCCCGGTCGGGCTCGTCGGCCCACGTGTGCGGCACCCACTGCGTGAACATCGACACGACGTGGTGGCCCTCGGGGGCGAGGGTGCGGTCGAACACCGACGGGATGCAGACGTCGGCGAACGGGCGGGCGGCGGACCGGCCGGCCGCGGCGTCCTGGAAGGCGGTCTCGATGTGGTCGAGCGACGGCGCCAGCTCGATGGTGCCGCCGTGGACGTCGGGGTCGAACCCCGGCCGGGACGGGAACTCGGGCAGGCGGTCGACGGCCACGTTGACCTTCACCGTGCCGCTGCGGGTCCGCCAGCGCTCGATGTCCTCGACGAACTCGGCCGGCAGCTCGGAGCGGTCGACGTGGCGCAGGAACGTGATCTTGGGGTGGGTGGCGGCGACCACCACGGGCGCCTCCAGCTCCTCCCCCGACTCGAGGGCGACGCCGGTGACCCGGCCGCCCCGGCTGACGATGCGCTCGACCGGCGCCTCGGTGCGGACCTCGCACCCGAAGGACTCGGCCGCCCGGCGGATGGCCCTCGTCACCCCGCCCATGCCGCCCTCGGGGAAGCCCCACGCGCCGACCCGGCCGTCGCCGACGTCGCCCACGTGGTGGTGGGCCATCACGTAGGCCGTGCCCGGCGAGCGGGGGCCGGCCCACGTGCCGATCACCCCGCTCACGGCCAGCACGCCCTGCACCTGGGGCGACTCGAAGTGGTCCTCCAGGAGGTCGGCGATGCTCATCGTGAACAGGCGGGTGACGTCGCCCACCTGGCGCACGTCGAGGCGGCGGAGGCGCCAGGCCAGGCGGGCCTGGTCGGCCAGGTCGGCCGGGTCCCGCGAGCCGATGCGGGGCGGGACGGCGGACAGGAGCGGGCCGAGCTCCGCGGCCAGGCCGCCCATCCACGCGTCCCAGCGCTCGAAGGCCTCGGCGTCGGCCTTCGAGAACCGGGCCACCTCCTCGTACCGGCGGGCCGGGTCCTCGGGCAGGGCCAGCGAGCGGCCGTCCGCGTAGGGGACGAAGTACGGGCCCTGGGGGAACACGCGGTAGCCGTGGCGGGCCAGCTGGAGGCCGTCGACGACCGACGGCGGCAGCAGGCTGACCACGTAGGACAGGGCGGTCACCTTGTAGTCCGGCCCCCAGGGGCGCTCGGTGACGGCCGCCCCGCCGACCTGCGGCCGGCGCTCGAGGACGACGGTCCGGCGGCCCGACCGGGCGAGGAAGGCCCCGGCCACGAGCCCGTTGTGGCCGCCGCCGACGACGACGGCGTCGTAGGTCCCCGCGCTCACCGGGCCCGCCACCCCCAGCCCTCCACGGGCCGGTCGTCGGGCCACAGCTCCTCGGCCTCGGCGGCCGCGGCCACGAGCGGGGCGGCGTCCACCTCGACGGCGTGCTCGTCGACCCCGGCGTCCTCCCACTTCACGACGACGAGCATGGGGCCGGGGGGCGGCAGCGGGTGCAGCCAGAAGTCCATCTCGGCCCGCCGCGAGCCGCCGTGGCCGCCGAGCTGCCAGAGGACGGGCTCGCCGGCGGTGGCGTCGCCCAGGTGGCTGCGGGCCCGGCGGCCGTCGGCCATGCCGACGCCGAGGAGCAGCCGGCTGTTGAACGGGTCCGGGTAGGCCCGCTCCCTGAGGCGGAAGGCGACGGTCAGGGTGAACCGGACGCCGGTCGGGTAGGCGCGGAAGGCGTCGGCCACGATGGCGAGGGTCGGCGTCCTGGCGAGGACGGCGGCCAGGTCGACGGCCCGCCCGAGCACGTTGTCGGGCGGCCCCGTCCACGGCGGCGGCCGGACGTCGACCGGCTCGGCGACGTCGGCCGGCGGCGGCGCCTCGTCGAAGAAGTGGGGGGCCGACGCCGTCCCGCTCACAGGTACCTCCCCGCCGCGTCCTGCACGGCCGCCACGATCGGCTCCCAGTCGGCGCCCGGCCGGCGGTTGACGGTGACGAAGTCGTTGGTGCCGAACACGCTGCGCACGCCGTCGACGGCGAACACCGCCGCGGCGAACGGGTTCCCGGCCGCGGCGTCCGCGCTGGTCACGTTGAACATCTCCGGCAGGGTGGTGTCCAGCGTGAACTTCAGGGCGTCGGGGTTGGGCGTGGGCGACGGCTCGGCGGTGGCCACCGGCGGATGCTAGGTCGCGAGCCGGTCGAGCACGGCCGCCTTCACCGGCGGGACCTGGGCCTGGACCAGGTAGAAGGCCGCCTCCCTGGCCAGGCGCTGGGCCGGCGACGACCGCAGGACGGCCGCCCCGCTGGTGGCGGCGACGAGGGCCAGTGCGGCCCGGGTGGCGAGGACCAGCTGGTCGGCCCGGGAGGCGGCGAGGGCGTCGAGGTCGCGCTCGCCGGGCGGCGGCGCGGCGAGCACCTCGCCCCGGGCCCGCGCCGCGTCGACCTCCGCGGCCACCGCCCCGGCCACGGCCGGCTCCCGCTCGCCGAGCAGCCGGGCACAGGTGGCGGCCACGCCCAGCGCGGCGGGCGCCGGGCTCACCGTGCCCACCCGGTCGGCGGCCCGCCAGCCGCCCGCGTCCACGTCGGCCATCACGTCGCCGGTCGCCACGGCCACGCCGTCGAGGTCGAGGCGGACCGTCCCGGTCGCCGCCATCACCGACAGGTCGAGGGGGACGGCGGTCGCCCCCCGGGCCGGGGTGAGCCGCTCGGCCGGCAGCCACGCCGTCACCACCCGGTCCCCCGGCGCGGCGGCCGACACGGCGAACCCGTCGGCCAGGCCCCACGAGGTCACCCACGGCGCGGAGCCGCGCAGCCGCCACCCCGCGCCGTCCGGCTCGGCCACGACGGCCGGGGGGCCGGGCCGGCGGAGGTAGGCGAAGGCGACGCCGCCGAGCGCCCGCCCGTCCCGCAGCGGGGGGAGCCACCGGCGGGCCAGGTCCCGGTTGGGCGAGGCGGCCAGGTCGCCGACGGGCGCGTGGTGCTGGGCCCACACGAAGAAGGTCGCCCCGCACGCCCCGGCCAGGGCCTCGAACACGAGGCGGGTGTCGGGCGGCGCCAGCCCGGTCAGGTCGAACAGGCCCGCGCCGGCCAGGGCCAGCAGGTGGGCGGCGGGGACGAGGTCGGCCCGGTCGACGTCCTCGGCCGCCGGCGCCAGGACGTCGGCGGCCACCCGCCGGGCGGCGGCGACGAGGGGGTGGGCGGCGGGCACGCCCCCGATCCTGCCTGCCCGGCGGCCCGTGGTAGGCCATCCGGATGGCGCCCCTCGACGAGGTCCCCCTCGTCCCCCGCACGGTCCTGTTCGGCAACCCGGAGCGCACCAGCCCCCGGGTGTCGCCCGACGGGCGGCGCCTGGCCTGGATCGCCCCGTCGGACGGCGTGCTCAACGTGTGGGTGGGCGACGTCGGGGCCGACCCGTCGTCGGGCCGGGTCGTCACCGACGACCGGGAGCGGGGCATCCGGGCCCACACCTGGGCCCACGACGGGCGCCACCTGCTCTACGCGCAGGACGCCGGCGGCGACGAGGACTGGCACCTCTACGCCGTCGACCTCGTCGACGGCGGCGTCCGCGACGTCACGCCCTTCGACCACGTGCAGGTCCGGCTGGTGGCGGTGGACAAGCGCTTCCCGGACACGATCCTCGTCGCCATCAACCGGGACGACCCCCGCCTCCACGACGTCTACCGGCTCGACCTCCCCTCCGGGACGCTCGACAAGGTCGTGGACAACCCCGGCTACCTCGGCTTCCTGGCCGACGACGACTTCCGGGTGCGGGCCGCGGTCGAGCCGCTGCCCGACGGCGGCCTGCGGGTGCTCGTCCGGGACGACGAGGACGGCGAGTGGCGCCCGCTCCTCGACGTCCCCCACGAGGACGCCCTGTCCACCGACCTGCTGAGCTTCACGGCCGACGGCACGGCGCTGTACGTGCTGACCTCGGCCGGCGCCAACGCCACCCGGCTCGTCCGGGTCGACTGCGCCACCGGCGAGCAGGTCGAGGTGGCCGGCGACGAGACCTACGACGTCGGCGGCGTGCGCCTCCACCCCGACACCAACGAGCCGCAACTCGTCTCCTACGTGCGCGAGCGCATCGACTGGGAGGTGCTCGACCCGGCCGTCGCCGCCGACCTCGACGCCGTGCGCGCCCTCGACGGCGGCGACCTCGTCCTCCAAGGCCACGACGACGCCGACCGGGTGTGGCTGGCCGGGTTCACCGCCGACGACGGCCCCGTCCGCTACTTCGCCTACGACCGGGACGCCGGCGAGGGCACCTTCCTGTTCGAGCACCAGCCCGAGCTCGGCCGCTACCGGCTGGCGCCGATGGAGCCGTTCTCGTTCACGGCCAGGGACGGGCTGACCATCCACGGCTACCTCACGTTCCCGCCCGGCGAGGAGCGGTCGGGGCTGCCGGCCGTGCTCAACGTCCACGGCGGCCCGTGGGCCAGGGACACCTGGGGCCTGCACCCGGAGGCCCAGTGGATGGCCAACCGCGGCTACCTCTGCATCCAGGTCAACTTCCGGGGGTCGACCGGCTACGGCAAGGCCTTCGTCAACGCCGGGAACCGGGAGTGGGCCGGGCGGATGCACGACGACCTCGTCGACGCCGTCGGCCACGTCGTCGGGCAGGGGTGGGCCGACCCCGGGCGCATCGCCATCTACGGCGGGTCCTACGGCGGCTACGCCGCGCTGGTGGGCGCGACGTTCACCCCCGACCTGTTCCGGTGCGCGGTCGACATCGTCGGGCCGTCGAACCTGAAGACCCTGATCGAGTCGATCCCGCCCTACTGGGCCCCGCTCAGGGCCCAGTTCCTCACCCGCGTCGGCGACCCCGACACCGAGGCCGAGTTCATGTGGTCCCGGTCGCCGCTCAGCCGGGTCGACCGGATCCGCATCCCGCTGCTGATCGCACAGGGGGCCAACGACCCGCGGGTGAAGCAGGCCGAGTCCGAGCAGATCGTCGCCGCCCTGCGGGACAAGGGCGTCGACCACGAGTACCTGCTGTTCCCGGACGAGGGCCACGGCTTCGCCAAGCCCGAGAACCGCCTCCGCTTCTACGCCGCCGCCGAGCGCTTCCTCGCCCGCCACCTCGGCGGCCGCGCCGAGGACTGAGCCGTCGGCGGCGACGCGGCGCGTCAGCCCGCGCGGGCGGCGGTGACGACGAAGTCGCGGCTCGTGCCGTCGGCGGCCAGGCCGCTGCCGACGGTCAGCACCTCGACCCGACCGTCGACGGCCACCGTCACCTGGAACGGGCCGGCGCCGTCGATGCGCTCGATGCTCCACCCGCCGACCGGGGTGAGGGGCAGGGCGGACGGGCCCTCGTAGGCGCCGAGCGCGTCCTCGGTGATCCACGACGCCCACCCCGACCCGGCCTGGCGGGCGGCCATGAACGACTCGACCGCGTTCGCCACCTCGAAGCCGTCCTCGGCGTCGGCCGGCGGGGCCGTCGTGGTCGTCCCCTGGTAGTCGCCGCAGGACACGGGGCCGTCGGCGACCACCCCCTCCCCCGAGAACACCTCCACCTCCTCGCCGTCGAGGTGGAAGCGGACCCGGTCCACGGTCGGGAAGGCGTCGAGCGTGCACACCACCTGGGCCAGCCGCAGGGTGACCGAGGCCGACCCGCCGCCCGACTCGAACTCGCTCGACAGGTCGACGGTGGCCAGGCCGTCGTCGATGGCGAGGCCGAGCAGGCGGGTGTCGGCCGGGATGGCCGTGGCGTAGCCGGCCGCCGCCTCGGACGGGGTCGGGCCGGCCAGCAGCGCCCGCACCGTCTCGGCCCCGATCCCCTCGACGGCGGGGACCTGCCGGGGGACGCCGACCACGGCGTCGCCCCGCACCAGCCAGAGGGTGACGTCGCGCACCTCGGGGGCCGCCGTGACCGGGGGCACGGCCGTCGGCGGCGGGGTGACCGGGCCGGCCGTGGTCCCCGGCCCGCCGCCGGCCGTCGTCGGGGTCGTCGGCGCCGTGGTCGGCGAGGTGGTGGCCGTGGACGGCGGCCGGTCGTGGCCGGGCAGGGTGACGGTCACCTCGACCGGCAGGGTCGGCGCCGCGCCGACGTCGCGCGGGCCGGTCGACGACCCCCCGCAGCCGGCGAGGACGGCCACCGCCACGGCCACGGCGAGCAGCGCCCTCGTCCTCATCGGACCCCATGCTCGGCCGGCGGCGTCACCGCCACCTCGCCGTCGGGTAACGGTTCGGCAACGGGGACGGTGAGCGTGAACACGGCCCCCGACCCCGGCGGGCTGGCCACGGTGAGGTCGCCGCCGAGGAGGCGGGCGTTCTCCCTGGCGATGGCGAGGCCGAGGCCGCTCCCCTCGCTGCGGGGCCGCGCCGCGTCGCCCTTGGCGAAGCGGTCGAACACCCGGCCGAGGTCGGCGGGGCGGATGCCGGGGCCGGCGTCGGCCACCGTCACCGTGACCGTCCCGCCGGCCGCCGCCACCCGCACGGTGACCCGCGGCCGGCCGTGCTTCACGGCGTTGCCGAGCAGGTTGGCGACGACCGTGTCGAGCCGGCGGGCGTCGGCGCTCGCCCACACCTCGCCGCCGTCCACGGCCACGTCGACGTCGTCGGACCACCCGCGGAGGGCGGCCGACTCCCGCACCAGCCGCCCGACCGGCACCGGCTCCACGTCGACCGGGGCCACGCCGGCGTCGAAGCGCGAGATCTCCATCAGGTCCTCGACCAGCCGGGCCAGGCGGCGGGACTCGAGGATGAGGATCCCCGCCGCCTTCGCCCCCGGCTCGTTGAGGCCGTCCCGGTTGCCGGCGAGCACGTCGGCGGCCGCGTTGAGCGCGGTGAGCGGGGTGCGCAGCTCGTGGGACACGTCCGCGACGAAGCGCCGCTGCCCGGCCTCCAGCTGGCGGAGGTCGCCGACCGTGCGCTCCAGCGCCTCGGCCATCTCGTTGAACGACCGGGACAGGTCGGCCAGCTCGTCGCCGCCGTCGGCCGGCAGCCGGGTGGCGAGGTCGCCGCGCTCCAGCCGCCTCGCCGCGTCCCTCGCCCTCGCCACCGGGCGGAGCAGGCGGCGGGCCGAGAGCAGGCCGACGACGACGGCGACGGCGACGGTGGCGGCGGCCACGGCGGCGAGCACGGTGCGGAGGCCGGCGAGGTCCTCGTCGACGTCGTCGAGCGGGAAGAAGAAGAACCACGACGGCCCGTCGGGGGGCAGCTGGCCGCCCACGATCACGTACGACCGGCCCCCCACCTCCCGCCTGGCCTCGGCCACCCGCCCGCCGCCGACGGCCGCCTGGAGGTCGGACGGGACGGACCCGGCCGTCAGCTCGAGCGACGTGGTCAGGAACGGCTCGCCGGCGCCGAGGGTGACGACGTCGAACCCGCCCCGGCGCAGCAGGTCCTCGTTGGCGGCGGCGACCGCGGCCGGGGTGAGCGGGTCGCCCAGCCGCTCGGCCAGCAGCTCGAGGTTGAACCGGGCCTGGTCGATGGCGTCGTCGGTGGCCCGGTCGAGGCGGTCGGAGCGGACGAGCAGGTAGGAGGCGACGGCGACGGCCACGGCCGACAGGGCGCCGACGGCGACGAACGCGAGGACGAGCCGGGCCCGCAGGCGCGGCCCCAGCCGGCGCCTCATCGGGGCGGGACGAGCTTGTAGCCGGCCCCCCGCACCGTCTGGACGAGGGCCGGTGCCGTCGGGTCGTCCTCGACCTTGGCCCGCAGCCGCTGCACGCACACGTCCACCAGCCGGCTGTCGCCGAGGTAGGAGTAGTCCCACACCTGCTCGAGGAGCAGCTGGCGGGTGAACACCTGGCCCGGGCGGGCGGCCAGGGTGGCGAGCAGGCGGAACTCGGTCGGCGTCAGCCGCACCTCCTCGCCGCCCTTGGTGACCGACATGCCGGGCACGTCGACCACGAGGTCGCCGAACCGGAACACGGTCGCCTCGGCCGCCGGCCGGGCGTGGCGGCGCAGGACGGCCCGGATGCGGGCCAGCAGCACCCGGGTCTCGAACGGCTTGGTGACGTAGTCGTCGGCCCCGCACTCCAGCCCGACGACCACGTCGACGGCGTCGGCCCGCGCCGTCAGCATGATGATC
The DNA here is from genome assembly GCA_036399815.1 of Acidimicrobiales bacterium. Lineage (NCBI taxonomy): Bacteria > Bacillati > Actinomycetota > Acidimicrobiia > Acidimicrobiales > Acidimicrobiales bacterium. Next base: position 15,101 of record DASWMK010000053.1, on the reverse strand, counting down.
GGCACCTCGTCGGTGCGCCGGATGGCCCGGCACACGTCGAGCCCGTCGACGCCGCCGAGCATCACGTCGAGCAGCACCAGGTCGGGCCGGCGCGACCGCCAGGCGGCCAGCGCCTCGTCGCCCGACGCCGCCGCCTCCACCCGGTGGCCGTCGCCCTCGAGGGCCATGGCGACCGCCTCCCGCACCGAGGGGTCGTCCTCGACGAGCAGGATGGCGGCCACCGGGCGGCCCCGCCCTACGCCGGCTCGATCACGAGGTCGCCCTCGACCGCCGAGATCGTGAACGGCCGGCCGCCGGTGCCCGTCCAGGTGGCGAAGTCGAACGTGCCGCCCTGCTCGACCAGGTAGCCGCGCAGGCCCGTGTAGGTCAGCGGGTCCCTGGGCTCGAGGTGCTCGGGGGTGCCGGTCGTCTCGATGAACCAGGCGGCCCGGTCGCCGACCACCCTGGACGAGCCGTCCGCCTCGACCAGCACGGCGGTGCCCTGGTCGATGCCGAGGCCGCGCGCCTGGGTCTCGTGGCCGTCGCCGACGATGCGGGCGAGGAAGGCGACCAGCCGGCCCTGGCGGTGGCGCTCGAAGAAGTGGCTGTCGGTGATGAGGTTCTCGAGCCCGGGGAGCTGGAGGAACGTGCCGTCGACGGTCATCCGCTCGTGGTACGGCTTGGACAGGGCGGCCGGCGAGGAGATCGTGCCCTTCCGGGCGGTGAACGCGTACTCGCCGAGGATGGCGAGGCCGGCGCTCACGCCGCCGATGGGCACGCCCCGGAAGGCCAGCTCCTCGATGGCGTCCTCCACCGGCGTGTCGTCCCACATCCTGGCGTAGTTGGACTGGTCGCCACCGGCGATGAACAGGGCGTCGGCCGCCCGGATGCGGGACAGCACGAACGGGTCGTAGGACGCGTCCCTGGTCGAGAACACGATCGTCTCGACCGAGTCCATGGGCTCCAGCCCGTCGATGTAGCGGTTGTACTCGTCGGCCTGGGAGGCGCGGAGCACGACGACGTCGCCGTTGCCGCCCCGGCGGACCAGCCACCGGAAGGCGGCGGCGACGCTGCGGCCGCCGCCCATCAGCGCGTACCCGGCCGAGGTGACCGGGGTGACGTCGGCCTCGTCGCCGATCAGGTACCAGGCGAAGCCCGGCCCCCTCGGCTCGGCCTCCTCGGCGGCGGCCGGCGGCGCCAGGCCGGCGGCGGCGAGGGCGAGGGTGAGCAGGGCGACGGTGGTCCGCCGGGTCCTCATGGCGCCGAGCTTAGAGTCAGCCGCCGCCGGCGGGCGGGGTCGTCAGGCGCCGGGGAGCGCCAGGGTGACGTGCGGCTCCTCGAAGCGGCTCGACCGGTCCCGGCCGTCCCGCTTCGACTGGTACAGGGCGACGTCGGCCGCGGCCAGCAGCTGCTGGGGCGAGCCGCCCCGCCTCGGCAGGGTCGCCACCCCGGCGCTGACCGTGATGCCGCCGAGGGGCACGTCCCGGCTGATCGAGGCCCGCAGGCGCTCGGCCACGGCGAGGGCGGTAGGCCCGGCGACGCCGGGGAGGAGCACGGCGAACTCGTCGCCGCCGAAGCGGGCGGCCACGTCGTCGTTGCGGGAGTTGGCGATCAGGGTCTCGCCGACCACCCGCAGCACCCCGTCGCCGGCCTGGTGGCCGAACCCGTCGTTGACGGCCTTGAAGTGGTCGACGTCGAGCACGATCAGGCTGAGCGGCCGCTCGGTGCGCTGGGCCGACGCCACCAGCTCGGTGAGGCGCTCGTCGAACACGGCCCGGTTGTAGACGCCGGTGAGCGGGTCCCGGGTCGCCAGCCACTCGACCTCGGACCGCAGCCGCTCGCTGCGCAGCGACTGGGCGGCGTGGGTGCACGACTGCACGAGGACGGCGACGGTCTGGGCCGCCACCCGGCGGCGGTGGCCGCCCCACTCGGCGTACAGGGTGGCGACGAGCTGGCCCTCGACGGTCAGGGGCACGACGACGACGTTGGTCGCCGCCGGCAACAGGGCGTCGGCCAGCCGGTCGGACGCGGCGTCGGGGTCGAGGGTGCGGACGAGGCGCACGCCTCTCGTCCCGGTCCGCACGCCGGCCTCGGACGGGTGGCGGAGCGCGGGCGGCGGGATGGGCACGGCCGACTCGAACAGCACGCTGGTCCGGCGGTCCACGACGGCGCCGGCCGCGCCGGCGGCCGTGTGGTCGACCAGCGCGGCCCGCCGGAAGCCCAGCCGCTCGGTCACGTGGCGGAGCAGCGCGGCCCGGATGTCGCCGGCCGTGTCGGCCACCTCGAGCGACTCGGTGAGGGCGACGAGCGCGGCGAGCTCGGCCTTGCCCCGCCGCAGGGCCTGCTCGTTCAGCGCGGAATACCAGGCGGCGGCCGCCGCCAGCAGCACGACGGCCAGCCCGCTGAAGGCCAGCGACCGCTCGTCGCCGGAGCCGGCGTTCAGCCACTCGAACCCGTCGTAGGCCGACACCAGCTGGAGGAGGAGGTGCCACACCGCCACCTTCAGCCCGGTGCGCCACGAGAGCAGCACGGTCACGGCGACGACGTGGAGGTGGACGAGCACGCCGAGCGGGCCGAACAGGCCGCCGCCGCCGGACAGCACGACGGCCACCCACACGCCGTCGAGGAGCAGGGTCGACGACAGCAGGGCCAGGCTGCGGACCCGGTAGCGGCGGCGCACGGCCTCCAGCACCGAGGTGAGCAGCGCGAACGCCAGCGACGTGACGACGACCGGCCGGGTGGACGGGACGTAGCCGGGCAGGCTGGCGGCGGCGGCGACGGCGAGGGCGGCCATCACGAGCCGGGTCAGCTGGAGCGACCCCAGCCGCCAGGCCAGCGAGGCCAGCTCGTTGCGGCCCCGCGCCGTGCCGGGGACCGACCTCACTCGAACCTCAGCGTGTCGTCGGCGCCGTCGAGGGGCGCGGCCAGCAGCCTGGGGTTGCGCCGGTCGACCAGGGTCTGGGCCAGCAGGAACCCGACGACGGTGAGGATCAGGCCGACGGGCACCGGGTGGTGGACGGCCGCCCTGGCCAGCACGCCGAGCGGGCCCCGGGTGGGGTCGACGGCCGTGCGGGACAGCCACCCGGGCAGGCCGTGCAGCGGGTCGCGGCCCGGGGTCGGGGCCCGGTCGGGCGCCACGGTCGACGGCGGCGCGGTGACCGGGGCGACGGGGCCGGCGGACGGCGGCGCGGCCGGCGCCGGGCCGGCGGGGCCGGGCGCGGCCGGCGCCGGGCCGGTGGGGGCGGCGGTGGTCGGGACGGGGACCGTGGTGGCCGGTCCGGCCGGCGGGCGGTCGGCGCCGTCGCCGCCCGGCCGGGTCGGGCCGTCGGGCACGGTCGTCCCCGGGACGTCCGGCGGCGTGGTCGGCGGCCGGGGCCCGGGGCGGGGGCCCTCGTCCTCGATCAGGGCCGGCACGATCGACAGGGCCAGCTTGGTGCCGGCCTCGCTGCGCTGGCTGAGGGCCACGGTCGGCAGGTCGGTGCCCCGGGCCGGCACCTGGAGCAGCACGGCCGGCAGCCGGTCGGCCGGCACGGTGACGAGGACCCGGGCGACGCCGCCCACCATCTGGACCGACACCCCGAGCTCGGTCACCGAGGGGCCGCCGGGCTCGACGGCCACGACGACGTCGTCGGCGCCGGCCGGCGGCGTGACGACCACGCCCCCGTCGGCGTGGACGACGGCCACGTCGGGGCCGGCCAGGTCCGTGCTCGGCTCCTCGACCCGGACCACGAGCGTGGACGCCGGGGCCTCGCCGCCGGCGTCCCTGGCGACGAGCACGTCGAGGACGGGCGGCCCGTCCTCGGTCGCCTCGATCGTCACCTCGGGGCGGTCCTCCTCGGTCTCGTACTCGACGGCGTCCTCCGACCCCGGCGCCACGTCGACGCCCGGGTCCTCCCCCGACTCGGGCGGGGGGCTGACGGTCACGTCGGGCTCCGGCTCCGGCTCCGGCTCGGTCGTCGGCGGCGGCTCGGTCGTCGGCGGCGGCGGCGCCGTCGTCGTCGTCGTGGTCGAGGGCGGGAGCGTCTCGGTCGGCAGGGACGTCGCCGTCGTGGCCGGCGCCTGCTCGGGCGGCGGCGTCGGGCGGGGCCGGCGCCCGGCGTCGGCGGCCTCGCGGCCGGGCCCGGCGGAGCGGTGGCCGGGCGGCCCGGCCCGGTGGGCCTCGGCCCGCTCGACCCGGTCGGTCCCCGGGGCCCGTTCCTTCGGGCGGGCCCCGGCCGGCGGGCCGGCGACGAGGAGGACGGTGGCGATGGCGACGGCCACGATGCCGGCGCTCCGCTTGCGGGACGGTCGCACGGGAGCCACGGCGGTCCCATCGGCCGGCACCGCACGATCCTTGAGCCGATTCCTCAAGTCTCACCGTGTGCGGCCGATGCCATGCCGTTTGGCCGCGGTGAGTGGTCATCGGTCGGAGCGGGCAGGATGGCGCCATGGACGACCGCGACATCCTCGGCCGCATCGACGACCTCATCGACGAGGAGCACCACCTTCGCGAGGCCCACGCCGGGAACCTGCTGAGCGACGAGGACCGGCAGCGCCTCCAGGAGGTCGAGGTCCAGCTCGACCGGTGCTGGGACCTGCTCCGCCAGCGCCGGGCCAAGCGGTCGGCCGGGCTCGACCCGGACGAGAGCGGCGCCCGCGACGCCGAGACCGTCGAGCACTACCAGCAGTAGCGACCCCGCACGGCGCCGCCGGGCTCAGCCCACCTTCGGGCGGGCCCGGTCGACCAGGGTGCCGAAGGGCACGCCGCGGGGCAGGGTGCCGAAGGCCCGGCCCCAGTCGCCGCCCAGCCGGGAGGCGCAGAACGCGTCGGCCACCGCCGGGTGGCCGTGGCGGATGAGCAGCGACCCGCCGAGCACGAGCGCCATGCGCTCCACCACCCGGCGGGCCCTCGCCTCGATGCCGTCGAGGTCGGCCAGGTCGGCGTCGAGCGCGGCGACGGCGGCGTCGAGGCGGCGGTCGGCGCCGGCGGCCAGCGCCACCTCCTCCCGGAAGGCGGCCAGCGCGGCCGGCTCCTTCGCCATGGCCCGCAGCACGTCCAGGCACATGACGTTGCCCGAGCCCTCCCAGATGCCGTTCAGCGGGCTCTCCCTGAACAGCCGGGGCAGGATCGACTCCTCGACGTAGCCGTTGCCGCCCAGGCACTCCAGGGCCTCGGCGACGAGCGCCGGGTGGCGCTTGCACACCCAGTACTTGCCGACGGCGGTGGCCAGCCGGCGGAACGGCCCCTCGCCGGCGTCGCAGGCCCGGGCCAGGCGGAGGGCGAGCACGGTGGCCGCCTCGGCCTCGACGGCCAGGTCGGCGAGCACGTTCGCCATCAGCGGCTGGTCGACCAGCTCCCGGCCGAAGGCCCGCCGGTGGGCGGCGTGGTGGGTGGCCTGGGCGACGGCCTGGCGCATCCCGGCGGTCGCCCCGAGCACGCAGTCCAGCCGGGTGGCGTTGACCATGGCGATGATCGTCGCCACCCCCCGGCCCTCCTCCCCGACGAGGCGGCCCCAGGCCCGGTCGAGCTCGATCTCCGACGAGGCGTTGGACCGGTTGCCGAGCTTGTCCTTCAGGCGCTGGAGGTGCACGGCGTTGCGCGTCCCGTCCGGCCGCCACCGGGGCACGAGGTAGCACGAGAGCCCGCCGGGCGCCTGGGCCAGCACGAGGAAGGCGTCGGACATGGGCGCCGAGCAGAACCACTTGTGGCCGGTGAGCGCCACCTCGCCGTCGCCGCCGGCCGGCTCGGCCCGCGTGGTGTTGGCCCGCACGTCGGACCCGCCCTGCTTCTCGGTCATGGCCATGCCGGCGAGCGCCCCGGCCTTGGCCGCGGCCGGGCGGGACGACGGGTCGTAGGTGCGGGACGCGAAGCGGGGCTCCCACTCGGCCGCCAGCCCCGGGTGGGCGCGCAGGGCGGGCACGACCGCGTAGGTCATGGACACGGGGCAGAAGTGGCCGGCGTCGACCTGGCTCCAGACGACGAAGCCGGCGGCCCTGGCCACGTGGGCGCCCGGCCGGGGGTCGGACCACGGCCCGGTGTGCAGCCCGCGGCCGACGGCCACCTCCATCAGGCGGTGGTAGGCCGGGTGGTAGGCGACCTCGTCGACGCGGTGGCCGAAGCGGTCGTGGGTGCGCAGGGCCGGGGGGTTGGCGTTGGCGGCCGCGCCCCACTCGATGGCGTCGGGCGAGCCGGCCAGCCGGCCGAGGTCGTGGAGGTCGTCGAGCGCCCAGCCCGCCCCCTCCCGCGCCACCGCCTCCACGAGGGCCTCGTCCGCCCCGAACACGTCGTGGCCCTCGAGCGGCGGCGGCTGGTTCAGGACCTCGTGGGTGGCCACGAGGCCGAAGCTAGTAGCGGTCGACCGAGCGGTACCGGCCGCCCTCCGTCCACGTCTCGATCACGAGGTGGTCGCCCGCCGGGCGCAGGAACGACACCTCGCTGACGTCGACCCTGAACAGGTGGTACGGCCCCGGCGGCGCCTGGCCGTTCTCCGCCTCCACGTGCTCGAGGAACCGGGCCTTGACGTCCTCGTCGAGCACCTCGACGGCCCGCCCGGCCACCTTGGCGTCGCCGTCGCGCACCTCCTTGTCGACGGTGGCCGCGTGCAGCGCCAGGCGGGGGTCCCGCCGCAGGTCGAGCGCCTTGAGCGACCCGTCCATCATCCCGAGCCAGAGGTCGCCGTCCCTGAACGTCACCTCGATGCCGGTGAGGCGGGGCGAGCCGTCCCTGCGGATGGTGGCGAGGATGGCGAGCCCGGTCGCCCGGAAGCGGGCCATCGTCCGCTCGGCGAGGTCGGGGGCGGCGGCGGCGAGGTCGTTCCACGAGGCCATGCGACGATCCTGGCTCACCTTCCCTGACATCTCCTGTCAGGGAAGGGCCCTAGCCTGCGGGCCGTGCGGGCCGGACGCCTCGTCGCCCTCCTCCTCCACCTCCAGCGCCGGGGCCGGGCGACGGCGGCCGAGCTGGCCGACGCGCTCGAGGTCTCGGTGCGGACCGTGTACCGGGACGTCGCCGCCCTCCAGGAGGCCGGCGTGCCGATCTGGACCGAGACGGGGCCCCGGGGCGGCATCCGGCTGGTCGAGGGCTGGCGCACCCGGCTCGACGGGCTGACCGGCGACGAGGCCGCCGCCCTGTTCCTCGCCGGCGCGCCCACGGCCGTCGCCGAGCTCGGCCTCGGCACCGTGCTCGCCGCCGCCCGCACCAAGGTGCTGTCGACCCTGCCCCCCGAGCTGCGGGGCCGGGCGGCGCGGGTGACCGAGCGCTTCCACCTCGACGCCCCCGGCTGGTTCCACCACGACGAGGACCTGCCCCACCTCGCCGCCGTCGCCGACGCCGTGTGGTCGGGCCACCGGCTGCACGTCCGCTACGGCCGGCCCGGCCACGAGGTCGACCGCCGGCTCGACCCCCTCGGCCTCGTGCTGAAGGGCGGGATCTGGTACCTCGTCGCCGCGTCGGGGGGCCGACCGGCGACCTACCGGGTGAGCCGCATCCGGGCCGCCACCCGCCTCGACGAGCGGGCCGAGCGACCCGGCGGGTTCGACCTGGCCGCCTGGTGGTCGGCGGCGTCGGCCGAGTTCGACCGGTCGATGCTCCGCGCCACCGTCCGCCTCCGCCTGTCGCCGGCCGCCGCCCGCCTGCTGGTCCACGCCGTCGACCAGGCCGCGGCCCGCGAGGCGCTCGCCGCCGCCGGCCCGCCCGACGGGGACGGCTGGCGGGAGGTGAGCCTCGCCGTCGAGAGCGACGAGGTCGCCGCCTCCCAGCTGGTCATGCTGGGCGGCGGCGTCGAGGTGCTCGACCCGCCGTCGGTGCGGGCCGCGCTGGCCGCCACCGGGGCGGCCATGGCCGCTCAGAACCGGTAGGTCTCGCCCCGCCCCAGATACACGACCTCGGTGGCGAGGTCGCCGGCCCCGTCCACGGCGGCCCGGAAGTCGGCGAGCGGCGACCGGAACACCGTGTAGTCGTCGTAGTGGATCGGGACGGCCGTGCGGGGCCGGACGAGGCGCAGGGCCCGCACCCCCTGGTCGGCGTCCATGGTCAGCAGCACCCCGGCGATGCGGGTCCCGCCGAGGTGGACGAGCGCGAGGTCGACGTCGGGGTGGCGGCGGGGGATCTCGCGCAGCTCGTCGACGAACAGGGTGTCGCCGGTGACGTAGATCCGGAACGGCGGCCGGTCCCCGCTGCGCACCTCGAGCAGGCTGCCCATCACCGGCGGCAGCGCGGCCTGGAGCGGCTGGGGCGCGTGGCGGCCCGGCATCGCCGTCACCGTCACCTCCGTGCCGTCCCGCGCCGCCACGTGCGACTCCCAGGTGCGCAGGGCGACGGCGGCCGTGAACCCCTGGCGGCCGAGCTTCCTCGCCGCGTGCGGCGTCGTCACGATCGGCACGGCCTCGTCCAGCTCGGCCGCCGCCACCTCGTCGAAGTGGTCGCCGTGGTGGTGGGACAGGACGACGAGGTCGAGGGGCGGCAGGTCCCGCGGCTGCATGGCCGGCTCGGTCAGGCGCCGGGAACGCAGGCCGTAGCCGAGCTTGGCGTGCTCGCCCTGGTGCAGGAAGTTCGGGTCGGTGAGGACGGTGAGGTCGCCGAGGCGGAGCAGCACCGTCGCCGTGCCGATGAACGTGAGCTCGCCGTTGGCGGGGTCGGCCATGGCGCCCCCGCTACCCCGCGGCCGTGAGGCTCAGCCCGAGGCGGCCGTCGTGCTCGTGGTCGACGGGTCGTCGGCCGTGGTGCTCGTGGTCGACGCCGGCGCCTCCTCCTCCTCGATCGTCACCGACTCGATCACGACGTCCCGGCTCGGGTGGCCGCCGAGGCCGCTCTGCGGGTCGTCGACGTTCAGGGCGAGGATCTCCTCCAGCACGTCGAGGCCCTCGGTGACGTGGCCGAACGTGACGTAGGTGCCCTGCGCGTCGAGGGCCGAGACGTTCGGGCCGGTGGCGAAGAAGAACTGGGCGCTGGCGCTGTCCGGCGCCGCGCTGCGGGCCATCACCAGGTCGCCGGGCTGGTAGGTGAACGTGCCGCCCTCGTCGGGGATCGTGTAGCCGGGGCCGGGGTCGGAGTTGTCGTTCGTGTGCGGGGACCCGCCCTGGATGATGTCGATCGACGTGTCGGTGCGGAAGATCTCGGTGCCGTCGTAGTAGCCCCAGCGGGCCAGCGCCACGAAGTTGTTGGCCGTGCCCGGCGTGCGCTCGGTGTCGAGCGCCACCCTGACGGTCCCCTCGCTCGTCTCGAACACCGCCGTGTAGGACGCGGCCGGGTCGATGCAGAGCTGGGGGGCGTCCTCGAAGTCGAGCTTCGGCTCGTCGGCGCCGTCGTCGGGCGGGCACTCGCCGTTCCCGTAGGTGAACTCCTCGGGCTCGCCGCTCGTCGTCTCGGTGGTGGACGTGTCGGTGGCGCTCACGCTGTCGCCGTCGTCGTCGTCGAACATCGCCGAGAACGCGAACGCCGCCCCGACGAACACGACGACGAGGATCACGGCGGTGATGATCCGCCGCCGCCGCTGGGCCCGCTGCTGCGCGATCCGCGCCGCCTCCAGGCGCGCCAGCCGCCCTTCCTTCTGGCGTTGCCGCTTGGTCGTGCTCACGGAGGGGCAACGCTACCGGCTGGCGGATGCCCTACGGATCCGGGCATACGGTGTGGACGTGGGGGAGCTGGAGGAAGGGGTCGACGACCCGCTGGCGCGGTTCCGCTCGTGGCACGAGTCGTGGGTGGCGACGGGCGCGCCGGACCCGGCCGCCGCCGTCCTCGCCACCGCCGGCCGGGACGGGCGGCCGTCGGCCCGCTACGTCAACGTGGTCCAGGTCGACCACGGGTTCGTGTTCTTCACCGACCACCGCACCCGCAAGGCCGCCGACCTGGCCGCCAACCCGTCGGCCGCGCTGTGCTTCGGGTTCCTCGGCCAGGACCGCCAGGTGCGGGTCGAGGGCACCGTCGAGCGGCTGCCCGACGGCGAGTGCGACGAGCGCTTCGCCGGCCTCCCCCGGGCGGTGCAGGTGGTGCTGTGGGCCTCCGACGGGCACTCGGCGGTCGCCGGGCGGGACGCCGTCCTCGCCCGGGTGGCCGAGCTGGGCGAGCGCTTCGGCGACGGCCCGCTGCCCCGACCGCCCGACTGGGGCGGCTACCGGCTGGTGCCGGAGGTGGTCGAGCTGTGGGAGGGCCGGGACGACCACGTCCACGACCGGGTCAGGTTCCGGCGGGCGGCAGGCGGAGGATGGTCGGTCACCCGCGTCGCCCCGTGACGGCGCCGGTCCCGGGATGCTGAGCCGGCCGCTGGCCGACCTCGTCCGGGCGGCCGTCGAGGACGAGGGGGCGTTCTGCGAGCTCGTCGAGGAGTTCGCGCCGATGGTGTGGGGGGTGGCGAGGAGCTTCGGGCTCGACCACGCCGACGCCGCCGACGTGTCCCAGGGCGTGTGGCTGCGGGTCGCCACCCGGCTCCACACGATCGACGACCCGGCCACCATCGCCGGGTGGCTGAAGACGACCACCCAGCGCGAGTGCCTGTCGCTGCTGCGCACCAAGCGGCGGACCGTGCCGGCCGGCCTCGACCTCGACGACCGGGGCGGCCCCGCGCCCGCCCCCGACGCCGCCCTGATCGCCGACGAGCGCCGCCGGGCGCTGTGGGCGGCCGTCGCCTCCCTCCCCCGCCGCTGCCAGGAGCTGCTCCGCCTCCTCGCCGTCACGCCGCCGCTCAGCTACGACGACATCGCCGGGCTGCTCGGGGTCCCGAGGGGCTCGCTCGGGCCGACGCGACGACGGTGCATGGAGAAGTTGCGCACCCATCCGGAGGTGGCGCGTATCTCGGCGTCCGGAGAAGGCTCCGGTGGGTGAGGGAGGTGGCGCCGTGAACGACGACGGCTGGCCGTCCGAGGAGGACGTGGTCGCCATGCTGCGCGCCGTGGACCCCGTGCCGCCCGACGTCCTCGACGCGGCCGCGGCCACCTGGGCCTGGCGGGCCGCCGGGCAGGAGGTCGCCGACCTCGTCGCCGACGTCGAGTCGGGTGAGCGGGCCGGCGTCCGGGGCGGCGGCCGCCAGCTCACGTTCCGGGCCGGCGCCGGCGAGGTGCTCGTCGAGGTGGCCGCCGCCGGCCGGACGGCGACCCTGACCGGGCAGGTCGTGCCGGCGGCGGCCGGGACGGTGGCCGGCGAGTGGCCGGGCGGCTCGGCGTCGGCCGAGGTCGACGGGCTCGGCCGCTTCGTGCTCACCGGCGTGCGGACGGGGCTGGTCCGGCTCCGGCTGGCCCCCGAGGGCGGCTCGCCGGTCGTCACCGACTGGGTGCGGGTCTAGCCCGCCGGCCGGCGCCGCTCAGCCGGCACCGAACGGCACGACGAACGCCGCCGCCGGCTCGTCGCACTCGGCCTGGGCCTCGGCCACCGCCTCGGCCGCCGACCGGCCGGCGTCGCGGCGGCGGTGGACGGCGGCCATGAACGGCGCCGCCGCGTCGTCGGGGAGCGGGCCGGTGGCGGCCACGACGGTCCGGGTGCCGAGGGCGAGGAGGGCGGCGACGAACCCCATCAGCTCGTCGCCCGGGCGCACGGCCGAGAGCCCCGTGTCGCAGGCCGACAGCACGAGCAGCCCGGGCGGGCGCTCGAGGCGGTCGAGGTCGTAGACGGTCAGCCGGCCGTCGACCAGGCGCAGGGAGGACAGCAGCGGCTGGTCGGCCCGGACGTGGCCGTGGGCGGCGACGTGGGCCACCGAGGCGCCGTCGAGCCCGGTGAGCACGGCGGCGACGGTGGCCCGGCGACCGGTCAGGGTGCGGGCCCCGGGCCAGGCGCGGCGGAGGGTCGACACCTCCTCGCCGGCGTGGGGCAGGTCGGGGCCGGCGACGAGGAGGCGGTGCCCCTGGGGCTCGGGCCGGTCGACGGCCGCCGCCCACACCGTCGCCGACGGCGCGACCGTGACCGGCCGGCCCCGCAGCGACGGCAGCGCCGCCCACGGGAGGGCGTGGAGGTCGCCGGTGGGGACGACGACGATCGGGCGGTCGCCGACGGCGCCGGCCAGCGGGGCGACCAGGCGGGCGTCGAGGGCCGCCGCGGCGTGGGCGGCGTTGGCCGCGAACGTCCGCCCGGCCGCCTCGGCGGCGTCCCGCCCCGCCAGCCGGCCGAGCGCGAACCGCAGCAGCCGGCACTCCCGCACGACCGGCCCGGCGTCGCCCAGCTCGCACACGCCGAGCTCGCCGTCCACGACCGTCAGCGCGGCGAGGCGGTCGCCGAGGCGGAGGTACTCGACGAGGGCGCCGTCGCCCAGGCGGGCGGCCAGGTCGGCGACCGGCACGCCGGCGGCCGCCGTCGCCCCGGCCGACGGGGCCAGCAGGGCCCGGCGCCGGACCGCCTCCTCGAGGCGGCGCCGGCGGGCGTCGAGCTCGGTGGCCCGCCGCCCGGCGCGCGCCGCCCCGTCGAGCGCGGCCGTCACCGTGCGCAGCTCCCCGAGCAGGGCGCCGAGGACGGGGTCGTGGGGCGGGCGGACGGGCGGCCGCTGGAGGCACACGGCCCGGTGGCGCTCGGCCCAGCTGAGCACGGCGGCCGGCCGGTGGTCCTCGACGGCGACCCGCAGGCCGAGGGCGGCGAGCTCGGTCCCGTGGGCGGCGACGGCGGCCCGCAGCTCGACGGCGCCGAGCGCGTCCCGGTACCGGTCGAGCACGGCCAGCCCGGCCGACGCCGCCCGCAGCGCGCCCCGCCGGTCGCCGGCGGCCAGGCGCCGCCCGGCCTCGGCCCGCCATCCCCGCAGGCGCCGGTCGACCGGCCCGCTCGCCCGCCCGCCGGCCGCCATGGCGAGCTCGCGGTCGGCCACGGCCACGTCACCCCGCGCCGCGGCGGCCTCGCCGGCGGCGAGGTGGAGGTCGAGGGCCCGGCGGGGCAGGCCGGCCTGCTCGGCCTCGCCGGCGAGGGCCCGGGCGGCGGCGACGGCGCGGGGGCCGGCGGCGGCCGCGGCGCCGGCGTCGGCGAGGTCGGCGAGGGTGGCGACGGCCCGCGCGTCGACCGTCGCCCGCGCGTGGCCGAAGTCGGCGAACTGGTCGGCCGCCGCCCGGCCGAGCTCGCCGGCCGCGGCCGCGTCGCCGGCCGCCAGCTCGGCCTCGGCCTGGACGAGCATGGCGTCGGCCAGGTACGTGCTCCTGCCCCTCGGCTCGAGCAGCTCGACGGCCCGCCTCGCCGTGTCCGTCGCCTCGTCGCTCAGGCCGGCCACGAGCAGGGCCGGCACCCGGTCCTTCAGCGAGAGCGGGTCCTCCCGGCCGAGGCCGGCGAGCTCGGCGTCGGCCTGCTCGTACCAGCGCAGGGCGGCGAGGAGGTCGCCCTCCCGGGCGGCGGCGACGCCGAGGTTGGCCCGCACGTCGGCCCTCGCCTTGCCGAGGCCGAGCTCGTCGTAGATGGACTCGGCCCGCCGGAGGTCGTCGCCGGCCCGGCGCACCCGCCCCTGGGCGAGCCGCAGCTGGCCCCGGTTGTTGTAGAGCTGGGCGAGGGTCAGCCGGTCGCCCACCCGGCGCAGCGCCCGCTCCGCCGTCTCGTAGGCCCTGGCCGCGGCCTCCTCGTCCCCCGACACCTGGAGGACCGCCGCCCGCTGGAACCGGGCCCTCGCCCGCTCGACGCCCGACAGGGCGGGGATCGCCGCGTCGACCAGCGCCAGCGCCTCGCCGTAGCGGCCCTGGAACAGCAGCGCGCCCGCCAGGCTCATCCGGCAGCTGGCGGCGAGCGCCCTCGCACCCGCGCCCTCGGCGGCGTCGACGGCGGCCAGCAGGTGGGCCTCGGCGTCCTCGAAGCGCTGGTCCTCCCGCGCCGTCATGCCGAGCACCCGCCGGGCCACGGCGACGGCCCGCAGGTCGTCGCCCGCCTCGGCGAGGGCCTCGGCGGCGAGCGCCTCGGCCCTGCCCGGGTCGGCCCGCACGAGGTCCTTGGCCCGCTCCGCCTTCCCGAGGGACCCGCCGCCCGCCACGCGGCGAATCCTAGGTATCCGCCGTGCCGCGTGCGCCGTCCGTCGGTCAGCAGAAGGAGGGACTCATGACGATCTACGACGAGTACGGGTTTCCCCTGCCCGCCAGCGCGGTCGAGCACCACACCAGCGGACTCGAGATCTGGTACGCCGAGGACGAGGTGCTCACCACCACCGAGGACCTCGAGCGGACCAGGCAGGAGCTCGAGGCGCGCGGCCTCAGGGTCCAGGACGTGACCCCGCTGCCCGACCTCGGCGTCGAGAAGGTCCTCGTCGAGCGCCCCCCGGCGGGCGGGCCGCCGCTCCACGACGTGGTGGACGAGATCGTGGACGACGTCAGCCCGACGATCACGGTGCGGCTGAACCACTACCTCTACGCCATGTCGCACATCCACGTCTGGCCCGGGTGCCTCGCGACCGCGCGGTCCGAGCCCGCCCCGATCGACCCCGACCGGTCGAGGGGCGCCGGCCAGCTCGTCGTCGTCCTGGACACCGGCATCCAGCACCAGCCCTGGTTCGGCGACTCGGTGGACGCCCGCAGCGACCCCGAGGAGCGCGAGGCCGTCACCACGGCGAACGGCCCGTACCTGTCGCCGCTGTGGGGCCACGGGACCTTCGCCGCCGGCGTCGTGCACGCCCACGCACCCGGCGCCACGATCGTCGTCGAGCGGCTGCGCCTCCGGCACTCGATGGCGAAGGCCGACGAGGTGGCGCTCCAGATCGCCGCGCTGGCGGGCGCCGGCCCCGACGTCGTGAACCTGTCCTGGGGCTCCTACAGCCACCGGAACCTCGGCACGCTGGCCGTCGAGCGCGCCGTCGCCCGGCTCCTCGAGCTGAGCCCGAAGACGGCGGTCGTGGCGGCCGCCGGCAACGACGGCGTCGACGTCCCGACCTGGCCGGCGGCCGCCAAGGCGGTCGTCGCCGTGGGCGCCACCGGCCCGGACGGCCGGCCGGCCCGCGTCCACACCGACTGCCAGCCGCCGTTCGACCACTGGGGGTCCAACTTCGGCGACTGGGTCGACCTGTACGCGCCGGGCGTGGACGTCGCCGGGCCGTTCGCGGTGCCGACGAAGACGGACCTCCCGACCCTCGCCGGTGGCGACGCCGGCCAGTTCGCCTCCGGGTCCGCGACCTGGGGCGGCACGTCGTTCGCGGCCCCGTTCGTCGCCGCGCAGATCGCGGTCGACGCGGCGGCGAGGGGCGTGACGGCGGCCGAGGCGGCGAGGGCCC
>DASWMK010000052.1 GCA_036399815.1 Acidimicrobiales bacterium | reverse complement strand
TGGCCGGCCCTGCGCCTCGGGGCCGCCGGCCGCCGGGCCGCCCACCACCTCGAGGCCGCCCGCCGGGCGCTCGTCGAGGACCGCTTCGCCGACGCCGCCGACGCGCTCGACGCCGCCCTCGCCCTCGCCTCGCCCCGGTGGACGGGCCTGATGCTCGAGCTCGCCGCCATCGCGACCGCGGCGGCCAACGCCGCCGGCGACCTGGCCAGGGCCCGCCGCCAGCTGGGCCTGGTGGCGGCGGCCGCCGCCGGCCGCCGCGACCCGGCCGTCGACGCCGCGCTGGCGCGACGCCGGGCCGAGGTCCTGCGCCTGGAGGGCTCGTTCCCGGCCGCCCGTCGGGAGCTGGACCGGGCCGCCGCCGCCCTCGCCGGCGACCGGCGGCCGGTCCGCCGGGCGATGGTGCACCTCCAGCGGGCCCTGCTCGCCGCCGAGGAGGGCGGGCACGAGGAGGCGGCGCGCGAGGCGGACGCCGTGCTCGCACTGCTCCGCCCCCGCGGCCGGCGCCGGGACCGGGGGGCGGCGGCCGACACGGCGCTGGCCATGACCGCCGCCGCCCGGGCCGCGGCCGCCGCCGGCGACCTCGCCACCGCGACCGAGCGGCTGGCCGCCGCCGAGGCGCTCGTCGACGGGCGCTCCCCCGGCTACGTCACCGCCAGGATCCCGCTCGCCAGGGCGACCGTGGCCCTGGCGGCGGGCGACCCGGCGACCGCCGCGGCCGAGGCCGAGGCGGCCCGGTCGGCGTTCGTCGCCATGGGCGCGGCCGACGCCGCCGAGGCGTCCGTCGACCTCGGGCGGGCGCTGCGGACCATGGGCGACCGGCACGGCGCCAGGCGACGGTTCGAGGAGGCGGCCGCCGCCTTCGAGCGCCACGGCTGGCACCACTGGCTGGCGGTGGCCAGGGCCGAGCTGGGGGCGACGGGCTAGCCGACCGGGAGGCGGAGGGCGGCGTAGGCCCTGGCGTAGGACAGGACCGTGTGGACGTAGACGTCCGAGTGGTTGTAGGCGAGGAAGGCGCGGCTCATGCCGGCGTCGGTGGCCACGTCGCCGCCGGCCGCCCGGCACAGGTAGCCGGCGGCGGCCGCGGCGGCGTCGTAGAGGTTGTTCGGGTCGGTGTCGCCGTCGCCGTCGCCGTCCCGCCCGTCGCCCCGCCAGGTCGACGGGATGAACTGCATGGGGCCGACGGCCCGGTCGTGCACGGGGTCGCCGTCGTAGCGGCCGTCGTCGGTGTCGGGGACGGCGGCCGTCCCGTTGGCCCCGGTGAGCGGGATGCCGATGATCGCCGGGTCCACCTGGCCGTCCCTGGCCACCGAGCCGCCCAGGTAGGTGCCGTGCCGGCTCTCGACCCGGCCGATGCCGGCGAGGGCCCACCACGGGATGGCGCACCCGACCTGCCCGGCCGCCACCGAGGCCCGCTGGTAGGCGTCGAGGACGACGAGGGGGAAGTCGGCGCCCACCACCCAGGCGAGCACGGTGGCCTCGGCCCGCTCGCCGACCCTGGCGTCCCGCTCGGCCACCCGGTCGGCCCGCTCGGCCACCCGCTGGGCGAGGGCGGCCACCCGCACCTCCCGCTCGGCCCGCCAGGCGCCCTCGGCGGCGACGGCGTCGGCCACCGTCTGGCGGGCCGCGTCGGTCTCCCGCCTGGCCACCTCGAGCTCGCCGGCCGCCACCTTGGCCGCGGCGCCGGCCGCGTCCCTCGCCTCCCGGTAGGCGGTGATGCGGTCCTGGAGGCGGGCGTCGGCCATCTCGGCGTAGGCCTCCATGCGCCCGTACTGCGAGCTGCTCTCCGAGGACAGGAGGGCGTCGAAGGACATGGCGTCCCCGCCGGCCACGTAGCTGGCGACGGCCAGCTCCTGGAGGCGGCGCCTGGTCGCCTCGAGCGCCCTCGCGTTGCGGCGCTCCTCGGCCGACAGCCGGTCGATGCGGGCCTGCACCTCGCGCTCGACCGCCTCCCGCCTGGCCACCTCCTCCCTGGCCCGGCGCTGGTCCTCGAGCGCCCCGGCGATGGCGAGGCCGGCGTCCCCGATGGCCGCCTCGGCGGCGGCGATCGCCGCGTCGGCGCCGTCGATGGCCGCCTCCGCCGCCCGCAGCGCGGCCTCGGCGCCCCGCAGCTCCCCGCTCTGCACGGCGACCCGGGCGAGGGACGGGTCGACGAGGCCCCCGGTCTCCCCCACGGGCACGCCGCCCCCCACGTCGGGCGCCTGGATGGGCGCCGCCTCGGTCTGGGCCCCGACCGGGGGCGCGACGGCGAGCACGGCCACGACGACCGCGGCGAACCGTGCGAGCGCGCGTCCCCTGCCCACCGGGGAACCATCGGCACCCCCGGGTCGGCCCTGAACCCGCTAGCCCCGCCCGCCCCGCCAGCGGTCGAGCTGGCGGCGGTCCCGCTTGGTCGGCCGGCCCGTGCCCGGGTCCCGCCGGGGCAGGTCGAACTGGTCACGGGGCGGCGGGGGCGGGCTGTGGTCCACGTAGCACTCGACGGCGATCGGCGCCCCGACCCTGGCCTCGACCAGCCGGGTCACCTCGACGACGTGGATGCGACCGAGACGGCGCAGCTCGACCCGGTCGCCGACCGCCACCGGGGTGGCCGCCTTGGCCAGCCGGCCGTTCACCCGCACGTGGCCGGCCCGGCAGATGTCGGTCGCCTCCGAGCGGGTCTTGCACAGCCGCACCGCCCAGACCCAGCGGTCGACCCTCGTCCCCTCGCTCACGCGGCACCGAAGGCGAGGACGGCGACGGCGGCCAGGCCGAGGCCGAGCGCCACCCCCGGCCGGAACCGCTCGCCCCGCACCCACACCTTCTCGGCGACCATGGCGGCGGCCACGGGCACCATCAGCGCGGCATGGTGGCCGGCGCCGACCACGGCGGCCATGGCCGGCCCGCAGGACGCCACGCACCACCCGCCCGAGCGGGCGCCGTAGGCGAGGCAGGACCGGTGGGCGGCCCAGCCCCTCGGCCGGAGCGGGACGGAGCGGCGGCAGGCGAGCAGCGCCCGCCGCTTGGCCGGCGACAGCTCCCAGGCGGCGGCGGCGGCCAGCAGCCCGGCCACGAGGACGGCCGACGGCCCCGGGCCGGCGGCGTGCCACCACACCGCGAGCGCGGCGCCGGGCAGCCAGGCGCCGACGTGGCCGGCCGCGAACTCCGCCATGGCCAGGTTGCGCCGCCGGCGGCGGCTGGCCAGCGCGACCCGCCGGACGCCGGGGGCGGCGGCCGGCAGCATCATGGCGACGGTCATCACCACCCAGCCTGCCGCCGGGCGGGCGAGTCCCGGCGGCGCGCCGTGGGCGCCGTGGGCGGGGCCGCCGACGAGGGCCGGCAGGGCGGCCCACGACAGCGCCGCGGCCGGCGCCACCCACCACTCGGGGTGGAAGGCGGCGAGCCGCGACGGCCCGCCGGTCACTGGTAGGCGACGCTCACGCTGCCGACCCGCACCCGCCCGACCCGGTCGGCGTCCCTCGCCCGCACGGCGAGCGCCTCGTTGGCCGGCCGGAACGAGACCGCCACCCTGGCCGGGTCCCACTGGTCCCTCGACCGGAGCTCGTCGACGACGGCGGTGACGTCGAAGGCGTAGGCCAGCTCGTGGGCCGTGTCGTCCTCCATGGCCTCGGCCAGGCCGAACAGCGGGATGGTGCCGACGAAGTGCTCCTCGGACCCGTCGGCCGACCGCAGGTACACGGCGTAGCCCACCCGGGGGTGGCCATCGGAGGTGATGTTCTCGAGGTTGAGGATGACCCGCCGGGGCCGCGGCGCGGCGAGCTCGGGCCCGCCCGGCTCCGGCTCCGGCGGCCGGTCGAGGTCGAACTGCACGTCGGCCGTGTCGCCCTGGAGCACGACGTCGGCGCCCGACGCGCCGACGCGCTCCGGCGGCCGCTCCTCGGGCGGCGCGCCGCCCTCCGTCCCGGCCATGGCCCGCTCCCTCACTCGCACGGGCGCCGCCATCGGGGCGGGGGCGCCCACGTCCTCGTACCGGTACCCGAGCCGGCCCACCGTGTCGAGCACGGCCGCGGACGTCTCGGTGACCCTCGCCCCGGTCTCGTCCAGGAAGTCGAACGGCTCGTCCAGCCACTGCTGCTCGGTCGGGTCCTGCCCGACGCCGGTCGTGCCCCGCCACACCTCCCACAGCCGGTCGACGTTGCAGTGGTGGAGCCAGAAGACGGGGTCGCCGCCGGCGGTGGCGAACCCGCTCATCAGCCCGCCGACGGTCATGTGGACGGCCCCGTGGGGCGTCAGCTCGAGCGCGCCGGGCCGGGCCCCCGGGGCCTCGCCGAGGTGGTTCCGCGCCGTCGCCGCCCCGCCGAAGCTGGGCGCGCCCACGTTGCTCGAGTACCGGGTCTCGCCCATCCACGAGAGGTCGACGTCCTCGTCGGTCAGCGCCACCTCGGCCTCGTTGATCCCCCAGTTGCGGTCCGACTCGAACAGCGGGTTGGCGTTGCCGTCGGGCAGCAACGGCTCGCGGAAGGCCGAGGGCAGGAACCGGGTGGTGGACGGGTCGCCGTTGTAGTCCCAGTAGGGCAGGGCCCACGTCGCCCGCACCTCGTCGTCCACCCCGTCGACCACGGCGAGCACCGCGCGCACGATCCGCTCGAAGTGCGTCAGGTACCAGCGGTGCCACGGCAGGAAGAACCAGCAGTTGTGCTGGCACTGGTGGCGCAGCCCGTCGCCGGGGTCGCCGCCCATCCCGTGCACCTGGGTCTGGTAGGTCCAGTGCCAGCTGGGCGGGTCGTCGGCCCGCTCCTCCTTCATGCGGCCGACGGCCAGCGCGTACGCATGGGTCACGGCGTCCCACGGCTGCGCCAGCCGCCAGACGTCCCTGCGGACCAGCGGCTCCACCATCGCCATCGCCTCCCCCCGGGGGTCGCGGCCGACGGTAGCAGCGCGGCCCGGCGGGCGGCCGTGCCGCCGCCGCGGCCCCGTGGTAGGCCACGGCGGTGGAGCGCTACGAGGTGGTGCCGATCGGCGTGGTGCGGGGCGGCCGGGCGGAGGTGGCCGACGACGAGTGGGGCGCGGTCACCGCCAGGGTCGAGCTCGACCCGGCCGCGATCTCGCCGTCGGCGACCGCCGGCCTCGACGGCTTCTCCCACGTCGAGGTCGTGTTCCTCTTCCACCTCGTCGACCCGTCGTCGGTGTGCACCGGCACCCGGCACCCGCGGGGCCGCGCCGACTGGCCGGAGGTCGGGATCCTCGCCCAGCGGGCCAAGGACCGGCCCAACCGCATCGGCACCACGGTGTGCGCGGTCGCCGGCGTCGGCCCCGGCTGGGTGGACGTCGTCGGCCTCGACGCCGTCGACGGCACCCCGGTGCTCGACGTGAAGCCCTACCTCTCGGGGTTCGCGCCGAGGGGCGACCTGCGGGAGCCGGCCTGGGCGGTGGAGCTCATGGCGGGCTACTGGTGAGCCCGGTCACCGTCGACGACGTGCGGGAGATCGTCCGGGACCTGCCCCGCAGCTACGAGGTGCTCGTGCGGGACCGGGTGAAGTTCCGGGTCGGCCGCATCGTCTACCTCGCGTTCTCGCGCGACGAGACGACGATGGGGTTCGCCTTCCCGCGCGAGGAGCGGGCCGCGCTGGTCGCCTCGGAGCCGGAGAAGTTCCTGATGCCGCCGGCCTCCGACCTCCGCTACCAGTGGGTGGTCGCCCGCCTCGACGCCCTCGACCGCGACGAGCTGCGCGAGCTCGTGGTCGACGCCTGGCGGATGTGCGTGCCCAAGCGGGTCGCCGCCGCCTACGACGAGGCCAACGGCTGGGCCTGACCGTCAGCCGCCGGCGGGGGCGGGCGCCACGAGCTGGATGAGGTTGCCGCAGGTGTCGTCGAGGACGGCGGTCGTCACGCCGCCCAGGTCGGCCGGCTCCTGGGTGAAGCGCACGCCGAGCGCGGACAGGCGCCGGTGCTCGGCCCGCACGTCGTCGACGGCGAACGCCGTGAACGGGATGCCGTCGGCCTGGAGGGCCCGCTTGAACGGCCCGGCCGCCGGGTGCTCGTCGGGCTCGAGCACGAGCTCGGGCCCGTCCGGGTCGTCGGGCGACACGACGGTCAGCCACCGGTGCTCGCCGAGGGGGACCTCCGTCTTCTTCCGGAAGCCGAGGACCTCGGTGTAGAAGCGCAGGGCCTTGTCCTGGTCGTCGACGAGGACGCTCGTGAGGGTGATCCGGGGCACGGCTCGCTCCCTTGCTCGGGCCGGCGGCGCGGCGGGCGGCCAGCGCTCGTGGATGGCCCGCAGCGGCGCCGTGTCGATGTCGTGGAACTTGTAGCGGCCCTCCCGCCTCGTCAGCACCAGGCCGGCGGACTCGAGGACGTCCAGGTGCTGGGACACCGCCTGCCTGGTCGACCCGAGGCCGTGCCGGACGGCGAGGCGGGCGCGCAGCTCGAACAGGGTCTGGCCGGAGCGCTCGGCCAGCTCGTCGAGGATCGCCCGCCGCGTCGGGTCGGCCAGCGCCCGGAAGACGTCCGCCACGTCGGGAAGGATAGGCAAGCGACGACTTGCCTGTCGACCACGGCGGCCCCCCGGTCGCCGCCGCCCCCGGTATGTTGGCGGCGCCATGACGTGGTGGCGGAGGGGCCGGGGGGGACGACCGCACGAGGACGCGGAAGAGCAGCGGCCGACCTCGGTCTTCGACGACCGCGTGCCGGTCTCGCGGCTCGTCCTGCGGTACGCGGCGACCAGCCTCGTCACCCTCATCGTCGTCGCCGTCGTCACCGCCTACGTCAGCCGCCGCCTCGGCACGCTCGAGGCCATCGACGACGCCGACCGGGTGGCGAACCTGACGGCCGGCGCCGCCGTCGAGCCGGTGCTCGACGACGGCATCCTCATCCGGTCGCCGTCCTCGATCGCCCGGGTCGACCGGGCCGTGCGCGACCAGGTCCTCCGGGGCTCGCTCGTGCGGGTGAAGATCTGGGACCGCGACGGCACGATCCTCTACTCCGACGAGTCCCGCCTGATCGGGCAGCGCTTCGAGCTGGCCGAGGAGGAGCTGGAGGTGCTGGCCGGCGGCGAGTCGCAGGCCGAGATCAGCGACCTGTCCGAGCCCGAGAACCGCTACGAGGAGCCGGCCACCAAGCTCCTCGAGGTCTACCTGCCGGTCCACACGCCCGACGGCACGCCCCTGCTGTTCGAGGCCTACTTCCGGTACAACGGCGTGGCCGAGGCCGGCCGCCGGGCGTGGCTTCGGTTCGCGCCGATCACGCTCGGCGCCCTCGTGCTGCTCACCCTGCTCCAGGTGCCGTCCGCCGTGTCGCTGGCCCGCCGGTTGCGCCGCACCCAGCAGCAGCGGGAGGACCTGCTCCGCTCGGCCATCGAGGCCACCGACGCCGAGCGCCGCCGGATCGCCACCGACCTCCACGACGGCGTCGTGCAGGACCTCGCCGGGGTGACGTTCTCGCTCGCCGCCGCGGCCAAGGAGGCCGAGCAGACCGGCAACGACGGCCGGCAGGTGCGGGAGGCGTCGGACCGGGTGCGGGACTCGGTGCGGTCGCTGCGCTCCCTGCTCGTCGAGATCTACCCGCCCAACCTGTACGAGGAGGGGCTGGAGGCGGCGCTCGGCGACCTGACGGCCAAGCTCGAACAGCGGGGCATCGAGACCTCGCTCGTCGTGCAGGCCCCGGTCGACAAGCTCGGCCTCGACGCCACCCGGCTGATCTACCGGGCGGCCCAGGAGGCGCTGCGCAACGTCGTCGCCCACGCCCGCGCCTCGCGGGTCGACGTGTCGGTGACGAGCGCGGACGGGACGGCCGTGCTCGAGGTGTCCGACGACGGCCAGGGCCTCGACACCGGCCGGATCCCGGTGAAGGAGGGCCACTTCGGCCTGCGGGCGCTGGCCGGGCTGGCCGCCACCATGGGCGCCTCGCTGTCGATCGACTCCACCCCAGGGAAGGGGACCACGCTGTGCCTCGAGGTGCCGATCCGGTGATCCGGGTGCTGGTCGTGGACGACCACGCCATCGTCCGCCAGGGCCTGGAGCGGCTGCTGGCGACGGCGGGCGACGTCGAGCTCGTCGGGATGGCGGCGGACGGCCGGGAGGCGGTCGAGCTCGCCGGCCGCCTGCGCCCCGACGTGGTGCTGATGGACCTGTCGATGCCGACCATGGACGGCGTCGAGGCGACCCGGCTGATCGTCGCCGGCGACGAGGACGTGAAGGTCGTGGTCCTCACGTCCTTCGGCGAGGAGTCCCGCATCGTCGAGGCGCTGAACGCCGGCGCCCACGGCTACCTGCTGAAGCACATCGACCCGGACGACCTCATCGACGCCGTGCGGTCGGCCGCCGCCGGCGACTCGCCCCTCGACCCGAGGGCCGGCCGGGTCCTCCTCGACCAGCGCCGCCGCTCCCCCGACGCCGGCGAGCTGACCCGCCGGGAGGTCGAGGTGCTCCAGCTCGTCGGTCAGGGCCTCGCCAACAAGCAGATCGCCCGCCGCCTCGGGATCGGCGAGCGGACGGTGAAGGCCCACCTGACGAGCATCTTCCAGCGCCTCGGCGTCACCGACCGGGTGCAGGCGGCGCTGTGGGCACGGGAGCACCTGCCCGGCTGACCGGGTGCCGGCCGTTGCGGGCCGGCCGGGCGGCGGCGCCGGTGACCCGGTGCTCGCCGGCCTGGAAGGCGGCGAGGCGGTGGTACAGGCCGCCGGCCCGCACCAGCTCGTCGTGGGTGCCCGACTCCACGATGCGGCCGCCGTCGACGACGAGGATGCGGTCGGCGTCGCGGACGGTCGAGAGGCGGTGGGCGACGATCAGCCGGGTGCGGTCGGCCGGCAGGTTGTCGAGCGCGGCGACGAGCAGCTCCTCCGAGGCGGCGTCGAGCGCCGAGGTCGGCTCGTCGAGGATGACGATCGGGGCGTCCCGCAGGATCGCCCTCGCGATCGACACCCGCTGGCGCTGCCCGCCCGACAGGTTCGCCCCCCGCTCGCCGATGTGGGTGTCGAGCCGGTCGGGCAGCCGGGCGGCGAACTCGTCGACCAGGGCCAGGCGGGCGGCCCGCTCGACGTCGCGGTCCGAGGCGCCGGCGTGGCCGCACACGAGGTTCTCCCGCAGGGTGCCGTCGAGCAGCACGGCGTCCTGGGCGACGAGCGCGATGCGCCGGCGCAGCGAGGCGAGCGGGTGGTCGCGCACGTCGACGCCGTCGACCAGCACGGCGCCGCCGTCCACGTCGAGCAGGCGCGGGATCAGCGCGGCGATCGTGCTCTTGCCCGCGCCCGACGGGCCGACGAGGGCGACGGTCTGGCCGGGCTCGACCCGGAACGACAGGTCGTCGAGCACCGGCTCGCGGCCGTAGGAGAACGTCACCGAGCGGAGCTCGACCTGGCCCCGCACCGGCACGGGCACGGCGCCGGGCCGGTCGACGATGTCGAGCGGGGTGGTCATCACGTCGGTGATGCGCTCGGCCGCGGCGGCGCCCTTGCTGATCGTCTGGGACAGCTTCGACAGCGACTTGATGGGCTTGTAGAGCGAGCCGAGGTAGCTGAGGAACACGAGCAGCACGCCCAGGCTGAGCCGGCCCTCCAGGACGCGGTGGGCGCCGAACCAGAGGACGACGGCGGTCGACGCCGCGCTCGACAGCTCGACCAGCGGCCCGAACCGGGACTGGAGGCGGACGGCCTCGAGGCCGGCGGACAGGCTGGCGTCGGACAGGCCCCGGAAGCGGCGCAGGCGGTCCTCCTCCAGGGTGAAGGCCTGGATGAGCTGGACCGAGGACAGGTTCTCGGTGGCCGCCGAGGCGAGCACGCCGTCGGCCTTGCGCACGCCCCTCGCCGCCTGGCGCAGCTGGCGCCTGGACCGGTGGGTGGCGAGCGCGAGGGGCGGGGTGGCCAGCAGGGCGAGCAGGGTGAAGCCGGGGTCCAGGCTCAGCATGACGAGGAACATCCCGACCACGAGCAGCAGGCTCGGCAGGAGCGTCGAGAGGACCTGGACGATCATGTCCTGGGTGTAGGCCACGTCGCTCGTGACCCTGGCGACGAGGTCCCCCACCCGGCGGGACCCGTGGTAGGCGAGGGACAGGCGCTGGAGCCGGTCGAGGACGGCGACCCGCAGCGCGCTGGCGATGTGCAGGCCGGCCGCGCTGAGGAGCCGGGACGCGTAGTAGTTGACGACGGCGCCGGCGACGACGAGCCCGACCAGCGCGGCGACGGCCAGGGTCAGGCGGAGCTCGGCGTGCGGCGCGGGGCCGTCGCCGCCGACGGCCAGCACGTCGTCGACGACCCACCGCAGCGGCCACGGCTGGGCCAGGCTCACCCCCACCTCGACGAGGGACAGCGCCCCGCCGAGCAGCAGGGCCCTGCGGTAGGGCCACACGTAGGCCCAGAAGCGGCGGACGGCGGCGATCATCGGGCGGCGACCGGCGCGAGGGCCTCGAGGGCGGCGGCCGCCCGCTCGGCCCCGTCGAGGGCGATGCCGGCGGCGTCGAGCGCGCCGGCGGGCAGGAGGCGGGGCCGGCCGAGCAGCCAGGCGACCTCGTCGGCCGGCGCCGGCTCGTCCACCACGTCGGCCACCCCGAGGGCCGCGAGGCGCGACGCCCGGATGGCCTGCTCGCGACGGGGGGTGCGCCGGGGGACGAGGATCGGCCGGATGCCGGCGGCGAGGGCCTCGAAGGTCGAGTTGTAGCCGGCCATCTGCACGACGCTGCCGGCCCCGGCGAACAGCGGGCCGCACCCCGGCGTGTCCCGCACGAGCTCGACCCGGCCGCCGAGGGACGGGTGGCGGAGCATGCCGGCGGCGATGGTCGGGGTGGCGTACGGGCCGGCGACGAGCAGGGCCCGCTGGCCGGGCCGGCGGACGGCCAGCTCGATGCCGAGGCGGAACACGGCGTCGCCGTCGCCCGACCCGCCGGCCGTCACGACGAGCAGGTGCGGGTCGCGGCGCCGGGGAGGCACCCGCTCGACCACCCAGCCGCAGTAGCTCGGCGCGAGGGGCAGGCCGTACTCGGCCTCGTGGTCGCACAGCACCCGCTCGCCGTAGACGAGGACCTCGTCGAAGCGGTCGGCCACCCCGGCCCACCCGTCCCCGGCCAGCTCCTCGCGGACCTTGGACGGCTCGTCGAGCACGTCCCGCAGGCCGAGCACGAGGGCGGCGCCCGAGCGGGCCGCCCGGTCGAGCCCCGGCCGCAGCTCGCCGGCCAGCCCGTAGGGATGGCGGTCGACGACGACGACGTCGGGGGCGAACGAGGCGACGGCGGCGTCGAAGGCCTCGGCCCGGCGGCCGATGGCCTCCTCGAAGCTGAGCTCGCCGTTGCGGTACGCGCCGTCGGCGTCCTTCAGCAGCGGCGGCACGTTGGTGACCCGGAGGCGGGGGTCGTCCAGCCAGGCCGGGCGCACGCCGAGCCCGGTGACGACGGCGACCTCGGCCGCCGGGTCCCTCGCCAGCAGGGCGGTGGCCACGAGCGTGTTGCGGCGCACGTGCCCGAGCCCGAACCCGTCGTGCGAGGAGAAGAGGTAGCGGCTCATGGGGACGACGGTCGCACGGGGCGGGTCCGGCGCCGCCAGTGCACGATGGTCGTAGGACCGGCTAGCGGCGGGGGCGGTCGGCGGTGCCGGCCGGCTCGTCCGACCCGCCGGAGCCGTCGGAGCCGCTCGACCCGCCCGAGTCGCCCGAGCCGGAGCCGGAGCCGGAGTGGTCGTCGTCGGGCTCGGCGTCGTCGTCGCCGCCCGAGCCCCGGCCGCTCGAGTCGCTCGGGCCGGAGGAGTCGGCCTCGGCGCCGTCGTCGCTGCCCGAGCCGGGCCCGCTGGACCCGCCGTCGTCCTCGCCCGGGCCGGGGCCGCTGCTCGACCCGCCGTCGTCGCCGGGAGCAGGGGCGGGGCCGGGGCCGGGACCGGCGGTGCCGGTGTCGCCGGGAGCGGGGGCGGCCGGCGGCGCGGGGGCGGCGGCGGGCGGGGCCGGCGGCGCGGGGGCGGCGGCGGGCGGGGCCGGCGCCACCGTGGCCGGCGGGGCGGGCGCCGTCGTGGCCGGCGGCGCCGCGGTCGTGGTCGTGGACGGCGCGGTGCGAGCGGCACCGGCGCCGGCGCGGGCGGGCGGCGCGGTGGCGGCCGGCACGTGGGCGGTGGACGGGGGGCGCTCCCGCTGGACGGCGGGGTCGGCCACGGCCGGCGCGATCGGGATGATCGGCGGCCGGCCCAGCCACACGTCGCCGCCGAGGCGGTCGCCGAGCAGCTGCTGCCAGAGGAGGAGCACGCCGACCACGACGGCGAGGCCGGCCACCGACCAGCCGCCCCACCGGCTCACCAGGGCGATGCCCCGGCGCCAGCGGCCGGACGGCTCCGGCGCGCCGATGATCCGCCGGATCGGCACCGGGTCGGGGGACGGCGCCGCCAGGTCGGGCGGCGGCGCGGGGCGGGGGTCGTCGATCAGCGTGATGTGGACATGTTCGCCGTCGCGGGGCGCGAGGCGCACCTGCCCGATGGTCGTACGACCATCGGGCTAGCACGGAGGTCCACTGTCGCTCCGCGCCCCCGTTCCCCGACTGTGGAGCCCATGCGAGCAGTGCTGACCGGCTGTGCCGGCTTCCTGGGCTCCCACCTGGCCGAGCGGCTGCTCGCCGACGGGTGGCGGGTGACCGGGGTCGACGCCTTCACCGACTACTACGACCCGGCCGAGAAGGAGGCGAACGTGGCCGCCCTCGCCGGCGAGCCCCGCTTCGACCTCGTGCGGGCCGACGTCACGACGGCGCCCCTCGGCGCGCTGCTGGCCGACCGCCCCGTCGTCGTCCACCTCGCCGCCCAGCCGGGCGTGCGGGTGAGCTTCGGCGAGGGGTTCGAGCGCTGCGTCCGCGACAACGTCCTCGCCACCCAGCGGGTGCTGGAGGCGGCCCTCGCCGCCGGCTGCCCGCGGGTGGTGTACGCGTCGTCGTCCTCGGTGTACGGCGAGCTCTCGGGTCGCCGCCCGTGCACCGAGGACGACGCCACCCGGCCCCGCTCCCCGTACGGGGTGAGCAAGCGCACCTGCGAGCACCTGGCCGACGTGTACCGCTCGCTCGGCCTCGACGTCGTCGGCCTGCGCTACTTCACCGTCTACGGCCCCCGGCAGCGCCCCGACATGGCCATGCGCCGGCTGTGCGAGGCGGCGCTCGGCGGCCCCGAGTTCGAGCTGTACGGCGACGGCACCCAGTCCCGCGACTTCACCCACGTGGCCGACGCCGTCGACGCCACCGTGCGGGCCATGGCCGCCCGCGACCCCGGTTTCGTGCTGAATGTGGGCGGTGGCGAGGAGGCGACCATGCTCGACGTCCTCGCCATCCTCGGCCGGCTGGCCGGCGCGCCGGTGCCGGTGGTGGCCGGCCCCGCCCAGCGGGGCGACGTCCACCGCACCGGCGCCGACACCACGAGGGCCCGCCGCCGGCTCGGGTGGGCGCCCCGGGTGACCCTGGTCGACGGCCTGCGCTCCGAGCTCGACTGGGTGGCCGCCCGCCGGCCGGCCCCGGCCCTGCGGAGGGCGTCGTGACCCCGCTGCGCCTCCTCGTCGTCGGCCAGGGCTACGTCGGCCTGCCCCTCGCCATGCGGGCCGTCGCCGTCGGCCACGACGTGACCGGCTACGACGTCGACCGCGGCCGGGTCAAGCGGCTGGCCGACGGCGACTCCTTCGTCGAGGACGTGCCGCCCGCGACCGTGAGGGACGCGTTGGCGTCCGGCCGCTACCGCGTCACCCGCGACGAGCGCGACTGCGCCGGCTTCGACGTCGCCGTCGTCACCGTGCCGACGCCGATGCGCGAGGGCGTCCCCGACCTGTCGTACGTGCGCTCGGCGGCCGAGACCCTGGCGCCGCTCGTCACCCCCGGCTGCCTCGTCGTCCTGGAGTCGACCACCTACCCGGGCACCACCGAGGAGCTGGTCGTGCCCATCCTGGAGGAGGGGTCGGGGCTGCGGGCCGGGCCCGACTTCGCCGTCGGCTACAGCCCCGAGCGCATCGACCCCGGCAACCGGCGCTGGACGCTCGAGACCACCCCCAAGGTCGTCTCCGGCGTCGACGCCGCCTCGCTGGCCAGGGTGGACGCCTTCTACCGCACGGTCGTCGCCGAGACCGTGCCCGTGTCGTCGACCCGGTCGGCCGAGCTGGCCAAGCTGGTCGAGAACACGTTCCGCCACGTGAACATCGCGCTGGTCAACGAGCTCGCCATGTTCGCCGGCGAGCTCGGCATCGACGTGTGGGAGACCCTCGACGCCGCCGCCACCAAGCCGTTCGGCTTCCTGCCGTTCACGCCGGGGCCGGGCGTGGGCGGCCACTGCCTCCCCATCGACCCGAGCTACCTGTCGTGGACGGTGCGGCGCCGGCTCAACCGGCCGTTCCGGTTCGTGGAGCTGGCCAACGACGTCAACGACCACATGCCCGACTACGTCGCCGCCCGGGTGGCGCGGGGGCTGAACGAGCGGGGCCTCGCCCTGTCGCGGTCGCGGGTGCTCGTGCTCGGCCTCGCCTACAAGCGCAACTCGAGCGACGCCAGGGAGTCGCCGGCCGTCGCCCTGGTCGAGCGCCTGCTGCACGACGGCGCCGACGTGGTGGTGGCCGACCCGCACGTGGTCGAGGACGTGACCACCTCGCGGGCCGCCCGCCGGGTGCAGCTGTCGGCCGAGGAGGTCGAGGCGGCCGACGCGGTCGTGATCGTCACCGACCACGACGCCTTCGACTACGACCTCGTGCTGGCCCACGCCAGCTACGTGTTCGACACGAGGCACCGGGTGGAGGGCGACCGTGTCGAGCACCTCTGAGGTCCGCCTCGGCGTGGTCGTCTCCGGGTGGCCGCGGGTGTCCGAGACGTTCGCGCTGAACGAGCTGCTCGCCCTCCGGCGGGCCGGGATGCTGGCCGCCGTCTTCGCCACGAAGCCGGGCGACCCGAGCCTGCGCCAGCCGGGGTGGGACGAGATCGACCCGCTGGTCGAGGTGCTGCCCGGCGGCGACGTGGACGCCCAGGCCGCCGTGGTCGCCGAGCGCCTGGCCGGGGCCGGGGTGGCCGGCGTGCACGGGTACTTCGCCCACCAGCCGGCCGCCGTGGCCGCCGCCGCGGCCGCCCGCCTGGGCGTGCCCTACGGGTTCAGCGCCCACGCCCTCGACGTCCGCAAGGTGCCCCCTGCCGAGCTGGCCGAGCGGGCCGCCGGCGCGGCCGTCGTCGTGTCCTGCAACCGGGAGACGGCGGCGTCGATCGAGGCCGCCGGCACCACCCCCCGCCTCGTCGCCCACGGGGTCGACCTCGACCGCTTCTCGCCGGCGCCGCCCCCGGGCGGCCCGGTCACGTCGCTGCTGGCCGTCGGCCGGCTGGTCGAGAAGAAGGGGTTCGACGTGCTGGTCGAGGCGCTGGCCCTGGTCGACCGGCCGTGCCGGCTCCGCCTGGTCGGCGACGGGCCGGAGCGGCCCCGGCTGGAGGCGGCCGTCGCCCGCCTCGGCCTCGGCGACCGGGTCGACCTGCTCGGGCGCAGGACCCACGCCGACCTCCCCGCCCTGTACGCGGCAGCCGACGTGGTCGTCGTCCCGTCGGTGGTCGACGCCAACGCCGACCGCGACGGGCTCCCCAACGTCGTCCTCGAGGCCATG